>DFND01000092.1 GCA_002375895.1 Firmicutes bacterium UBA3576 | reverse complement strand
CGACTTTGTCAGGAGACACTAGACTAAGGCACAACTTGCACGGGCCCGTCCGCTCCAGAGTCGTGGATATCTCACAACTTGATCTCGTTGAACTGCTTGGCTTGCTCTGTGATAACCCTTTCGGTTGGCAGGTGCTCTATGCCGGCCGCACCGACCCGGTTTCCCCAGGACTTCTTGAAGACGAACTTGACACTTCAACATGGCAGCTGGGATGCCCTACCGGTAATGGGAGTAACTAGCGAAGAAGCTGTTACTAACATTGCAGGAATATCCATCCAGATGTCGAATATTGGAGATGCTATCCAGTTCTGCCATGGATTGAGGTGTGATCTTGCGCCTTACGCTTGGCATGACCCCAGTAGATTCAGAGCTCGTCCTCCCAATCCACTACAACCATCTGGTTCAGGGCCTGATCTACCGGGTCCTGGATTCAAGAGTCGCCACGTTCCTTCACAACAGGGGCTTTAAACGTGGAAGCCGGTCTTTCCGGCTATTCACTTTCTCTCGTCTCTTGGGAAGCTTCAGGCTCAACCGACAGGCTAACACCATCGTCTTTACCGGGAAGGTAAGGCTAGTAATCTCCTCCCCGTACGACGCCTTTTGCGAGAGCCTCGGGAAGATCATACTGTCGTACGACCGGCTACGCATTGGTGATGGCCTTCTCAGGCTTGACGGAATCTCAGTCGCCACACCGCGGGTCACTACCGATGCGATCGATGTGGACACCCTTTCTCCTATTACGTTATACAGCACGCTTCCGAGGCCCGACGGTACCTCCTTCACCTACTACTTCCACCCCCGGGAAGTCGAGTTCAAACGACTATTGCTTGCCAATCTGATCCGGAAGTATGAGGCGTTCAAACAACAGTATGATCGTCCTGCTCAGCTGGAAGTTGTCGCATTAGGCAAAACCAAGCTCAATATTGTGAAGTACAAAGGGGGCGTGATAAAGGGGTTTTCTGGTAAATTTAGGTTGACTGGACCACGAGAGCTTTTGCAGCTTGGCCTAGATGCCGGTTTTGGGTCCAAGAACGCTCAAGGTTTTGGCTTGTGCGAACTTATCGAAGGAACTGGCAGCTAGGCTGTCTCGGTGAGGTGAAGTGTTGTGTTGGCGGAAAGCCTGATCAGGCTCGGTCGTCCGTTCACTGAAGGCGGGCTGGCTGCAGAGGTCATGCTGCTCAAGGCGACCGATCTCACGGATGACCGGGCCCGCAACTTCTTTCGCCATGTGTTCGTGGTGGAAATAGCTGATTCTGGCGGCCAGAGGCGGATACACGCCCACCCCTATGTTGCATGGGGGCACCAGGAGACACTCAACCGGAAGGAGGTATTTCGTCCCGACACCTCCAGGATACCAGGCATCCCCTTCACTGTTCCAAGGGGCAACCCGCGACAACGACAAGGACGATATCCTGTACCGGTTTACCTGGTCTACGATGAAGATTTTAATGCCTTCGCAGAATCCGCGAATAACGTAGAGAAGTTCTTGACAGGGCGTTTGGAATGGACATTGGAAGCAAAACTCTCAGAGCACGAAGTCCAGGAGATCGCCGAGGCCTTGTCAGCGAGATTTGGTAGCTGTCAGCGGCAGGGGCGCGAGAAGCGGCTCGGAATAATCGTCTTGGCCGACACATCTTATCCGAACAGCCCGTACACCTACGCTGCTACCCATAAACCTGGGCAGTGCGTACTTACAGAGAGCAAGCTAGCTCCGGGGAAACAGTTGGTGGCCAACTTGGACCGCCTGATGGAACTCGTATGGAAGGCTAAGGCAGAAGAGGGAGCAAAGGGAGGGGGGCGAATTCAGGCCGGCGAGTGCTCGGTGTGTAGGGAAAAGACCGATGTGGTCTCGCTGTATTCGCAAGCCTGGCCGTGGTTTTCAGTTACCTGGACGGGCCCCTTACCCATGCCCCTAGGGGCATCAAAACCACCAAAGCTGGTCGAGGGCGTGGCCCTCTGCCCGTCCTGTTACGGGGCACTGACCTTCGGAGCCCAAGTATTTTCGAGCCTCTCCCAGCCCCTACCTAACTGGGTCACGAAGGAGCTCTTCTCGCCAAGCTCGAGCCCTATGGGTAAGGACAGGGCTCGTCGCGGCAGTCCCCCCGATACTGTGTACGGCGGGGTAATAGTTCTGCCGGTATTAGACGGGTTTTTGGAGCAGAGGAAGGAGCGAGAGGATTTCGTCGCCGGCATCCTCAGGATGCAAGGCGAGCCCGGGAACAAACAAACCGTACGCCACCTAGCGACGATCACGGGGTTCGAGTTCGTACTGCCTGAAGACTTCCAACAAGATATCTATCGTCTGACCCTCCTTTATTACTCAGGAAACCCAGGACGAGGTGACATCCACCTCAGGGCGACCATCGAAGACGTCTACCCGTCGGTTGCTACCGAGGTGGATGATATTCTTCAACAAGTAGCGCAGGAAGCGGCGGAGTTGAGAGAACGATGGCGCAGCGCCCCCATCAGCGAATTTGACCGACAACGATATTCGACTCTACCCTACCTACTGGTGACGGCGTATGGGGCTGGCTATCTCTGGCAGGCTCTCGCCGACGTCCTGCATCGCAGACCGCTGTCGGTCGAGCGGTTTGTACGAAATGTGACCTATCGTCTTCAGGAGCTCTCTCACCATCTACCGGACAGCTTAGGGCAAATCCGCGAAGAGGTGAGATTTTACGTTGCCTTTAGCACATTTCTGCGTGAATTCCACACACGGCTAGCAATTAAAGAGGATGGAGGGATGTCAATGCGTCCTTGGCAGGAGATACAGCGGTTCCTAACGGAGACCCCTGTAGCGGAGCTGACGTTCGACAACGTGGACGAACTCGGCTTCGCCTGTGGCCACCTCACGCGTCAGTTCTCCCGCCAGTACTGGAGCCATACGAAGACCGGTGACCAGGGAAAGGACTTCTTGACACATCGAGTCATGTCTTTCGGAAGCAGCCTGACGCCTCACACCCTTTGGCGACGCGCCCTATCGAGATTCGATGAGTATGCGTTGAAACTGAAGATGAACTTGCCTCAGGACTTCAGGCGCCGCAACGCCGTGGTCTTGATGGAGTATGCACGGATGGAAGAAGAGGTGAAAAAGCAACAGGATAGGTTCATGGCCGCCTTTTGGGCCGGCTACGCCCTCCAGGACCTAGCGTCTTAGAAATCGAGAAGGGGGTTTTAACATGTCGAAGGTCAGGAGCGGTGAAATTCTCTTCGTCAAGAGCGTAAAGGACGGCATACCCAACCGCGATCCTCTTAACGACAGCGACGCCAGGCGTTTGTTCGGGGAGGAGGACGGCAGGATCTCCCTTTCCGACGTCAGCATCAAGCGCGACGTGCGAGATTATGTACTGGCTAGGTTCCCGGACGGCGGGGACAATAAGCGGAACTTCATCTTCGTTCGGCAGGAGCGCACTCCGGAGGGAAAACTCCTCGGACGAGCGAGCTTGGCCAAAGCCCTTGAGAAGCGCGCTGGCAAGAAGGCCGATAGCATGGAGAGGTTTCTGTGTGAAGTAGCCTTCGACGTACGCGTCTTCGGGGCCGTGTTTTCGGTGAGAAGCCAGAACTTCCAACTCACGGGGCCTATCCAATTCGGCTGGGCCCACTCGCTCCACCCGGTAGAGACCATATACGCCCAGGGTACCGTCGTTATGCCGTCGAAGGACGCCGCTGACGCCGGTGGCCAGGATGAGGGACGCACGCAGGGCACCATTTGGACGAGTTACATAGTGCCCTTCGCAGTGTTCGCTATGCCCGGAGTCATCAATGCCACTATCGCTGAAGCTACGAAGATGGACCAAGCGGATGTTGAGCTTCTGCTTGAAGCCCTATGGCGTGGAACTCAGAATCGCCAGGCTCGCGGACGAGGCATTCAGCACCCTCTATTCCTCATGCACGTCGAATACAACGATCCCTTCTTCCGGATCGGTTACCTCGAAGAAGGCCTACGGTTGCTGCCTGAACGCGAGCAATGGTTAAGTGAGCTCAGGCCTACCTCTCTTCAGGAGATCAAGCTCGACGTTGAATCGCTGGCGGATCGGCTTACATCCTACAGTAACAAGATCCATCGTATCCGCTACTGGATTAACCCGGCTCTATCTATTGTGGGCAGTCTCCCGGGTGACAAGCAAGAGCTGTGGTAACTCGGGGAGGTGGTGCGATGGACGTCCTAGTCTTTGACTTAAAGGGATCTCTCGGCCACTTTCGCCGACCAGACACCACGGCCACCCATGCCTCGTACCCTTTTATAACCCGCACTGCCCTGCATGGGTTGCTAGGGTCCATGCTCGGTTTGGACGAGTTCCTGGAAGAGGACGCCTGGATCGGAATTCAACTGCTTCGTCCTGTGCGCACTTCGGCCCAGGAGATGTCGCTGCTGGGAAAGGGGTTTCTCGGCTCGGGGAAGGACTTCAACCGACCAACCTCTGTGGAACTGGTCGTAGAGCCCCACTATCGCATCTACTATACCGGTGCCTACTTCGACCGTTTGGCCGAGCTCCTCAGGAACGGGCAGAGCGTCTACCATACTTACCTGGGAAGCGCCTTCGCCCTCACTGTGCCCGCGTGGGTCGGGATCGAGAGGGGCGAACAGTTAGATGTCGGAGAGGGAGACACGCTCGAGGTCTCCACTGTACTACCCTCCCACGTTGTCAAGGAGCTCGTGTTGGCTAATGGGGTACAGTATGGTCGCGCTGGGGGTATGCTCTATCGACATATTGGGGGACGGAGGTTCCGAGGCACTCTGAACCTGGTCTACGAGGTGAACGCCCAAGCCATCGCCTTTCGGGCCCTCGCCCCGCCCTATTCGCCACCGGTGAAGTTCCTGAGGCTCAACGGGGGGAAAGTGGTATGTCTATGGTAATATCTCTAGACCAGTGTATCGCGAGGCCAGACGAGGGGGAGCATCGTTACCCCCTCGTCTCTCACCTTATAGAAGTCGGTCAGCACGCCGGTGATCCTCACGGAGACATAGAATCAGTGCTTTTGTTCCTCGCGGGGTTACTTCATGACGCTGGGAAAGCTCAGTACTCCTGGCAGGAGCATATACGAAGTGATGGAGCACGCCGAGGCACAGTTCCGCACGCCTTCCTTGGTTCAGCGCTTTTCACCCTGTTCGCCCTAGAGCTTAGGAAAAGACGTAGCGTGGCCCCAGATGAGGATTTGGCCGTGGTTATGATGATTTTGCAGCTGGCCAGGGACATCGCTGACCATCATGGTGAGCTGGAAGACATGGAACCTGACAAGCCTCCTTGGTTGACAGCCTGGAGAAAAACGTGTCTGGAAGAGACGGACCTCATGGGACTTAGACGACTAGTCGAGCAGTTCATCCCCGATGCCGTACCGCGTATGGAATGGACAGCGCAGGAGACGGAAAGAGAACTAAGTTCACTCCGTAAAACTTGGGGTCGGCTGATCATGAAACTTGGACGATTACAAGCAACGCCCAACCTAGAAACGGTATCAAGGCACATTCTGAGAGTTCGCACTGGGAGGCTCATAGCGGCCGACCGCCTAACGGTAGCGAATGTGGCCGAGGCACGGCTCAGCCCCGACGACGCCGCCCGAGCGCTGGCCAAGTTGCAGGCATGCTGTCAGGACTGGGCGAAACAGGCCCATAGGCCGCTTACAGGGGAGCGACAACGTATCCAAGACGAAGTGACCGCATCCTTCAAGGCTAACCCAAACCGCATGTTGTATACCTTACAACTGCCCACTGGCCTAGGTAAGACATTAACTTCTCTCAGGGTAGCTCTCACCGCCTGCGCGTCCGGTCGGACATCACGTGTTATATACGTAGCACCCTATCTGTCGATCCTGTCACAGGCAGCTGACGAAATCCGTCGTGCTACCGGACTGCAGGTCACAGAGCACCATCACCTTTCAGTCCTGCAAGCGCACCCAGACCGTGAATGGGAGCCGCGGGATCTCCTAACGATGGAGTCATGGGAAGCTCCTGTTATAGCAACTACTTTTAACCAGTTCTTCAGGGCATTGTTCCCAAGGACCGCTCAACATACCATCCGGCTCCGGGCCGTCCGGGAGGCTTTCATAATAGTCGACGAACCCCAGATTGTAGACGAAGAGGTCTGGAACTTGTTTCTCACACTTCTAGAGAAACTTCTAGAGCAACAACGAGCTGTAGGCTTGTTGATGACGGCGACTATGCCACCGCTTAGCGTGCTACGGTCCATCCCGCCGTCTCTTGCACCTCCCGTAGCTTCTCCACGTCGTTACAGAGTAGAGGTAACAGAGGACAAAATGGACGCTTCCCAATTGGCCAGAGTACTCGTCCAGGAGGCGGAGAGAGTTGGCTCTGTAGCGGCCATCCTCAACACGGTGAGAGATGCCACTGATGTGTTTATGGCTGTTGAGGAATACGCTGGCGGGGAGGTTGCGTGTATCAATTTGCATGGAGCCATGCACCCACTACATAAGTCCCACCAGATCCGGCGTATTCAACAAAACCTGGTCGCGGGTAGAACAACGATCGCGGTGACTACTCAGATCATTGAAGCAGGTGTTGATCTTAGTTTTCGGTCCATATACCGTGCTCGGCCTATCCTGCCCTCTATTATCCAAGCAGCAGGTAGGGCCAATCGCCATGCGGAAGAGGACATGGCGACGGTTCACGTCTTCGAATTCCTTTGTGAGGGTAAAGAGACGCGTCACTACGTGTACCGTGAGTCCATTGCCAGAGAGGTCACCGATGAACTACTCGACAAGCGCAAGACATGGTTAGAGAGCGAGTTAGCTGATATCTCTATGGAGTATTTCGAACACCTATTTCGGCGCAAGCCCGCGGACTCAGCGTTACAGGTCTTGCTCGATGCCGCTCAGGGCAGGTGGTCCCAGTTAGCCGGCATTAACCCTTTCAAAGACGACCAGCCCCGTGTTTCCGTGTTCGTCTCGAAAGATGGTCCGTGGATGGACGAGACTACGCGAAGGGCTATGTGTCGGTTCGGCATAAGGACAGTTGCTGAGGTTTACCAGCGTTACTTAGACAGAAAATGGCTCATGAGGGAGCTGTCTTTCACTGAACGGAAGTACTTCATGGGCTTAATACAGAGGTTTATAGTACCCCTATCGCTGAAGCGGGCGGCCGAGGTTGCGTCTCTCTCCTCAGCCGCAGAAGAAGGAATCGCTATATGTCTGGCTCTTAACCCCGACGATTACAGCGATGAGGTCGGATTCGGCCATCTTGCTTCTCAACGCGATGACTGGCTGTATCTCTGAGTTTAGGGAGGGATGGCTGTGGAGCAACACTCAACGGGCGAGCCGATTCATGTGGGAGGCACGTTAATCTGGTACTATTGCATCTGTAAACGTCAAACATGGCTTATGGCTCACCAGATCAACCCCGACGAAGACGACCCCAATCTTGAGTACGGTCGGTTTCTACATGAGAAAGCTTACCCTCGTCAGAGAAATGAGGTTGAGCTGGGCGCAAATAAACTGGACATTGTCACCAGTGACGACGGACAAGTGGTAGTTGTAGAGGTCAAGAAAAGCTCCCGTCACCTCGAGAGTGCCAGGATGCAGCTGGCCCATTACCTGTTGAGCTTGGAGGAGCTCGGGGTCTCAGCACAGGGTGAAATCCGGGTGCCGGATGAGAGAAAACGCGAGCGGATAGTGCTCGATAATGGTTTACGGCAAAAGGTGGAACAGATGCGAAAGCAGATTCAAGCACTTGTTCATCGCCCTATCCCGCCAGCAAGAAGGATACCGTGGTGTAAGAAGTGTGCCTACGCCGAAATGTGTTGGTCATAGATCAGGAGGTAAAGCCTGATGCAGAGGACTGTAGTTCTTCTTTCAGACGGTGAGTTACACAGAGAGGGAAACACATTAAGCTTTAAAGGGCCCGGGGGCAAGAGGTTTGTACCGGTCGAGAACATTCACGATATCCTTGTCTTTGGTGAAGTGCAATTCAACAAGCGACTGTTGGAGTTTCTATCACAAAAGGAGATCCTGCTCCATTATTTCAATCATTATGGCTACTACATGGGAACGATCTACCCCAGAGAGCACAATAATTCCGGCTATATGATACTTAAGCAAGCAGAGTACTACCTTGACGAGGAGAGGCGATTGGTACTCGCACGAAGCTTCGTCAATGGAGCGGTGCAAAATATCCGTCGCGTATTGCTTTATTACAAGAACCGCGGGAAAAAGGTGGAACATGCAATGGAGCAAATCGACCAACTCTCCGCAGAACTGGTTATATTGGACTCGATTCCAACTCTCATGTCACTGGAGGGCAAAATCCGCGAAATCTATTACAGTTCTTTTGATACCATCCTTGAGAACAGCGAGTTCATTTTTGAGCGAAGGTCGCGCCGTCCACCACATAACGAATTGAACGCTTTGATAAGTTTCTGCAATACTCTGCTGTATACCGCGGTGCTTGGTGAGATCTATAAGACTCATCTTGATCCGCGTATTGGATATTTACACGCAACGAACTTTCGCCGCTTTACTCTGAATTTAGACATAGCTGAGATCTTTAAGCCAATAATTGTAGACAGACTCATCTTCAATATGATTGGAAAGAGGATGCTGCAAAAGAAGCACTTTAGTCAAGAAACGGAGGGGCTGTACCTGAAAGATACAGCAAGGAGACGCGTACTTGAGGAGTTTGAGAATCGTTTAAGAACCACCATAAGGCACCCTCGTCTTAAGAGAAATGTATCGTACAGGCGGCTCATCCGGATGGAACTCTATAAACTTGAAAAGCACCTGATGGGAGAAACAGAATACACACCATTTGTCGCTAAGTGGTAACCTCGATAGTAAGAAACCACCGGAAGGGAACATAATCATGTTTGTAATCCTCGTCTACGACATCAATGTAAAGCGTGTAGGGAAGGTTCTAAAACTTTGCCGGCGTTATCTTAACTGGGTCCAGAATTCGGTTTTCGAGGGTGAAATTACTGAAGCCAAATACAAGATGCTCCGCCGGGAATTGAAACAGCTAATCGATGATGAAGATTCAGTACTCATATACCAATTCCGTTCGACTCGGTATTCGAAAAGAGAGATACTCGGAACGTACAAGGGCTTAGATAGTTACATGCTCTAATACATCTCAGACAGTTAATCGTTATGGAGTCTACGTTCTCAACCAAAAAGGAAGGCCTGCTCCTTCGGGACGCAAAGACAACAGTTAATACATCTAGCCTGTGCCTGTAACTGGGCATGATAGGGTTTGCATCTCCCGGTGCAGCCGGGCAGCAGTGAGTTCAGGCCATTGCTCGAGTCGGTATTGGAGATAAGGCTTGTCTGGGCCCAGAATCGAAGACCGTTTCACCCGCTTCCGCTCGTCGAGACCTGGGTTGTCAAGATACTTCCGGACGGTGGTCCTACTGAGCCCCAGCCGCCGGGCTATCTGCGACTTGCTGAGGCCCTGGCGGTCGAGATACCGGATCTCAATCATGAGCTCCACTCCAATCATTTTGGCCTGCTCCTTTCTGAAAAGCGAGATTCCTGTGACAACATCAGAAATCTTCGCTTCCCAAAGGAGCGGGCCTCCCTTATTGGCCAAAAGTGGCTACTTTATCTGTCCGGAAGTGAACACTTTAGTTGTCCATTTATGGCTATTTTAATATGGCCGGTAACAAGCACTAGTAACGCTCCATCAATTAGGACGTTCTTAAGGATGACCCCTTAGTCTACATGATTACGGAATAAAAAGGCGAGGCAACATCTGTCCCTCGCCCGTATTTGTTAAATCCAGTTTCTAACTCTCCAATTGCCAACTGTATTGCCCGGGAACACCGGTGCCACCCAAAGGCAGATATCACTCCACCGTAACGCTCTTGGCCAGGTTCCGCGGCTTGTCGACCTCACAACCCCTCTCCACCGCCACGTAATAGGCGAGGAGCTGCAGGGGCACCACCGCGAGCACCGGCGCCAACAGGGGGTCGGTGCGGGGGATGCGGATCATCTCGTCGGAGAACTCCCTGGCCTTCTCGTCATCGTCGTAGACCACGGAGATGATCCTCCCCTGACGGGCTCGCACCTCGGTGATGTTGCTCACCATCTTCTCGTAGAGGTCCGGCTGGGTGACCAGGGCCACAACGGGCACGCCGGCCTCGATCAGGGCCAGGGTACCGTGTTTGAGTTCGCCGGCGGCGTAGGCCTCAGCGTGGATGTAGGAGATCTCCTTGAGCTTCAGCTGACCCTCCATGGCCACGGCGTAGTCCAGGCCGCGGCCTATGAAGAACACGTCGTCGGAGCTGCTGTACTTCCGGGCCAGCTCCTTGATCTCATCCTCAGTATCGAGCACCTCCTGTACCAGCTCGGGGAGGTTCTTCAGGCCCTCCACGAGGGCGGCGATCTGCTCCCGGTCGCCGCCCCTGACCTCCGCGAAGCGGAGGGCCAGCAGCGTCAGGGCCACCAGCTGGGTGGTGTAGGCCTTGGTAGAGGCCACCGCTATCTCCGGGCCGGCCAGGGTGTGGATGACCGCATCGGCCTCACGGTCGATGGAACTTCCCCGTACGTTGGTGATGGCCACGACGTGCGCGCCGCGGTTACGGCCCTCCCGCAGGGCCGCGAGAGTGTCCGCGGTCTCCCCCGACTGGCTCACTAGCACCATCACGTCCCCGGGCCCTATGAGGGGGTCCCGGTACCGGAACTCCGAGGCCAGGTCGGCCTCCACCGGCACCCGGGCTATGCGCTCCATCAGGTACTTCCCCACGAGACAGGCGTGGTAGGCCGTGCCGCAGGCCACCATGAACACCCTTCGGGCGTCCCTTATGACCTCCTCGGGGATCTCCGGGAGAGAGACTCCTCCCTCCTTCAGGCGCCCCCGCAGGGTCTCGCGCACGGCCGTGGGCTGTTCGTGGATCTCCTTGAGCATGAAGTGCGCGTAGCCGCCCTTCTCGGCTTGGCCGGCGTCCCAGGTGACGGTGAAGACCTCCTTGGGACGGGCCTCGCCGGTCCTGACGTCCTTGACCTGGACGCCCTCGCGGGTGATCACCGCCATCTCGTGGTCGTCGAGGATGTAAGTATCGCGCGTGTACCTCAGCAGGGCCGGGATATCGGAGGCGACGAAGTTCTCCCCCTCCCCGAGGCCGATCACCAGGGGGCTGTCCTTGCGCACGCAGATTATCTTGTCCGGCTCTCGGGAGGATATCACCACCAGGGCGTAGGCGCCCTCGAGGCGACTGACGGCGGCCCGTACGGCCTCCTCCAGGGAGCCGTTGTAGTTAGCCTCTATGAGATGGGGGATGACCTCCGTGTCGGTCTCGGAGGCCAGCTTGTGTCCGGCCTCGCGGAGCTCCCGGCGGAGCTCAGCGTAGTTCTCGATTATACCGTTGTGGACCACAACCACCTCGCCCGTGCAGTCGGGGTGAGGATGGGCGTTCCGGTCTGATGGCACGCCGTGGGTGGCCCATCGCGTGTGCCCGATGCCGAGCTGGCCGTCCATGACCTGCCCGTCCAGGCTGCTCTCGAGGTCGGCGATCTTGCCCTTCTTCTTCACGATGACGGGTCGGCCGTTCTCCACCACCGCCACCCCGGCGGAGTCATACCCCCGGTACTCCAACTTCTTCAAATTGTCTATAACCACCCTCAGGGCCTTCCTCGGCCCGATATATCCCACGATCCCACACATCACAACATCCGTCCTTCCCGGTAGAATGATGAAAGCCGTGTTTCTCCCCCTCAAGGCACACGGCTCCCGGTATCACCCGGCCCTTTTGTCCCCGGGATCGCTCCCGGGCTTTGTGAGGCCTCTCTCGGTCGTGACCAACCGTGGGGCACCCGCCGATAGCTCGATAAAACCCCAACCTCGTCAACTCGCCGAGGCGAGTCCAGGCGCTTCGCTGTTCCAAAACCGGGTGTGTGCCGTAAACCATCGTCTATCTCATGCCATCACCTCCCAGCTCGGCCTCCACGGCGCGGGCGATGTCCTCGGCCAGGGACCGCAGGAGGGACTCGTCCTCTCCCTCCACCAGCACCCGTACGACGGGCTCGGTCCCCGAGGGCCTTATGAACACCCGGCCGAGCGGCTCGAGGGCCCGACGCGCCCTCTCCACAGCCGACCGAATGGCCTCCCGCTCCTCCAGGCCGTCCCTCTCCCTCACCCGTACGTTCACCAGCACCTGGGGCAGGGGATGGAAGACCTCGGCCAGCTCGGACATGGCCACGCCCCGCCGGCGGAGCACCGCCAGGAGCACCAGGCCCGTTACCAGCCCATCCCCGGTGGTGGCGTGGTCCAGGAGGATCACGTGGCCGGACTGCTCCCCGCCCAGGTTCAGCCCCCGCTCCTGCATCTCAGCCAGCACGTACCTGTCGCCGACCTGAGTCCTCACGCAGTCTATGCCGCGCTCCCTGAGCGCCACCTCCAGGCCCAGGTTGCTCATCACGGTGACGACCACGGCGTCCCCCTTGAGCGTACCCCGCTCCTTCATGTCCAGGGCCAGCAGGGCTATGATCCGATCGCCGTCGACGACCTCGCCCCCCTCGTCCACGGCCAGCACCCTGTCGGCGTCCCCGTCGAAGGCCAGGCCCACGTGGGCCCCGTGCTCGACCACGGCCCGCTGCAGGGCCGCGATGTGAGTGGAGCCGCACTCGCGGTTGATGTTGAGCCCATCGGGCGTGTGGTGGATGGGGACCACCTCGGCCCCGGCCCGGCTGAAGGCCGCCGGGGCTATGTCGCTGGCCGCCCCGTTGGCGCAGTCCAGGACCACCCGCAGGCCCTCGAGGGCCCCCTCGCCCAGCAGATCGACCAGGTACTGCACGTACCTATCCCGCCCGTCGGTGAGGTCCCGGGCCCGGCCGATGTCGGCGCCGGTGGGGCTCGGGATGGCGGCGTAGTCCTCCTCGACGAGCCTCTGGACCTCGTCCTCCTCCTCGTCGAGGAGCTTGAAGCCGTCGGGCCCGAAGAACTTGATCCCGTTGTACTCCACCGGGTTGTGGGAGGCGGATATGACGACACCGCAGTCCGCGCCCAAGGTCCGCGTCAGAAAGGCGACCCCCGGGGTGGTCATGACCCCGACCCTCAGGGCCGTGCCGCCCGCGGAACAGATCCCGGCCACCAGGGCGGCCTCGATCATATCCCCCGAGGCCCTGGTATCGCGTCCCACCAGCACCACGGGCGAGCTGCCCGGCCGGGACATGTGATGGGCACCGGCCCTGCCGAGGCGGAAGGCCAGTTCAGGTGTGAGCTCTGCGTTGGCGACGCCCCGCACTCCATCGGTTCCGAACAGTCTGGGCAATGAGCATCCTCCTCCGAGGCTGAGCCGAAGCCTAGGTTATGTTATGCGGAAGGCGGTCACGGTGCGCTTTCCTCAAGGGTAACTCTAACCCTTTCCGGGGACACCGTCAAGTTGACCCCCGCCGGCCCCGTGACCAACACCGGTAGCTCGTGGTGGCCAGGGGCCAGGTTCGAGACGTCCACGAAGGCCTCGACGGCCTCGGGCGCGAGCCCCAGGACCACGTCCCTGGGGCCGGTAACTTGCACGGAGACGGTCGGCGGTTCCACGCGAGCGCTGAGATGCCCCGGGGCCCCCCGGACCCCAACGGGCCTGTCCAGGTCCCGGGCGGCCGTGGCCGGCACCACCCGGACCCGCACGGTCACCCTCTCGGGGCTCACCCTGAAGGCCCCGGCGGGGAGCACGACGTCCAGAGTCCCCTCTACGTCCTGCGTAGCGCCCTCCACCGAGAGGGCCTCGGTGGTGACGGCGGCGATGGAGTCCAGCACCAACCTCTCCGCCCGCACCTCCACCGTCGCCGGCTCGACCTCCACCGCCTCTACGGTGAAGCCCGGGGCCGGCTCGCCCACAACCTGCGGCTGCACCTTGAAGGTACGCGCCGGTGGCAGCGCCACTACGGGCACCGTGACCTCGACGAAGCGCGGCCGGACGGCCACGCCCCCGACCTCCTGTCCGTCGGCGTCCACCGCGCGGACGGGCACCGCCTTCAGAATATCCTCACGGGCGCCCGAGGTGTCCACCTGCGCCACGGCGGCGACGACCCGGGCGACCCTGCTGCGGGCGCCGTCTACGAAGACGTCGGTGGGCTTGATCACGGCGGGCCGGACCTCATGTTCGGGCGACGGCCTACCCCCGAGCTGTATCTTCACCGGCACCTGCTTTTCCACCAGGAGCTCGAGCTCGACCTCGACCTGAGCTGGGCTCACCGTCCGGATCTCCACCCGGGGCGGCCCCGTGACCAGCACCGATCGCCTGTTGGTCCCCTCTATGGCCCCGGCCATGTCCACGGTGGCCCGGAAGTCCTCGGGACGCAGGTCGGAGAGGTCCTCCCTGCGGCCCTCCACCCTGAGGTCTATGGACACGGGCGAGAGGTCCATCACCGTGAACCCCTCGGGGAGGTTCTCGAGCTCCACCTCCACGCCGCTGATCTGGCGGGAGATGGGCACGGTCCGCTCCCCCGTGGCCTGAAACCACAGGACCACGGCGAGGATGACCGCGAGGAGCTTCAGGGTCAGGTCGCTGGTCAGTCGCCTACCCATCTGAGGACCTCCTGTGCAGCAGGCTGGGATAGGGAGTGGGAGGCGGCTCGGTCAGGGTGAGCAGCATCTCCCGCAGGGTGCGGGAGTCGATGCGCCTCACCAGCTTGCCCCCGTTGGCCAGGGAGAGGCCGCCGGTCTCCTCGGAGACCACCACCGCCAGACAGTCGGACTGCTCGGTGATGCCCAGGGCGGCCCTGTGCCTCGAGCCCAGCTCCCTGCTCACCTCGGCGTCCGTCAGGGGCAGGAAACATCCCGCCGCGGCGATGCGCTTGCCGCGGATGATGACGGCGCCGTCGTGCAGGGGGGCCCGGGGGTTGAAGATGGTGACCAGGAGCTCGGCGGTGACGGCCGCGTCCACCGCCAGGCCAGTCTCTATTATATCATTCAACCCCGTCTGCCTCTCCAGGACGATAATGGCGCCGAGCTTGTTCCGCGACATGATCTCCGCCGCCCTGACCACCTCGTCTACGAGCTGGCTCACGTCCTCCCGGCCCAGGGTGAAGATGCCCCTCAGGAATAAATGGCCGCGCCCAAGCTGTTCCAGGGCGCGTCTGAGTTCGGGCTGAAAGACGATGGGGAGGGCTACGATCAGGGCAAGCCAGGTGTTCTGGAGGACCCAGTTCACGGTGACGAGGTTCAGGAGGTCGCTGAGGCCCGTCGCCAACAGGAGCACGATGAGGCCGTTGATCAGCTGCACCGCCCGGGTGCCCCTGATGAGAAGGAGGATCCGGTAGATGCCGTAGGCCACTATCGCGATGTCCAGGATGTTGATGAACACATCCACGGGCCCCACGACCCGGAAGAAGGTGGTCAGGATGGCTTTGAGCTCCTCCGGGCTGGGGAAATCGGTCAACACCTGTCGACCACTCCCCCCGTAACCTAACCCTCGTTATTGGATGTATAGAAGGCGAGGCTCTGAAGCTCTATCGTCAGATCGATGTTCTGCAGATACACGCCCTCTCCGACGCTCAACTTCGCGGGGGAGAAGTTGAGGATGGACTCGATGCCGGCCTTCTCCAGCTTCTCGGCCACCTCCTGGGCCGCCACAGCTGGCACCGTGATGATGGCCATCTTGGCGCCCGTCTCCTTGATGACCTCCTCCAGGTCCTCCATCGGCTTTATCTCCACATCCTCTATCTTCTTGCCGATTTTGTCCCAGTCGTTATCGAAGACGGCCACGATCCTGACGTCCTCGTGCTTGTTCATGCTGTACCGCGCTAGGGCCGTGCCCAGGTTCCCGGCTCCCACGAGCACCACGGGCACCTCCCTGTCGAGGCCCAGGATGCCCTTGATCTTCTCGCTCAAGGTCCGCGTGTTGTACCCCACGCCGCGGGTACCGAAGGCCCCGAAATAGGCCAGGTCCTTGCGGATCTGTTCCGATGAGAACCCCGTATGGTGTGCCAGCTCAGCCGAGGAGATGATCTCCACGTCCTTCCGCACCAGGTCGTTGAGGACCCTGAGGTACACGGGAAGCCGCTTGATAACGACCTCAGGTATTCGTCTTGCCATAGGTACCCCCCTTAGAAGGTGATCAAAGGACGCAATATTGCGACATGCTGGTGGCCTGGGCGATGCCAGGGCCTTCTGGTCCCGGAGCTTCCCCTCTAAAAGTCGCGTTTGAGAACGAACTCGGTCAGCGTCTCCAGCGTCTTCAGCGTGGGGACCTGGGGCAGGGATGCCAGGCTTTCTCTAGCATCCCTCACGTACTTGAGGGCTAACCGGTAGGCGTAGTCAAAAGAACCGGCGGCCTCGAGGGCTCGGGTCACCTGCTCAACCTCTTCGTCCCCTATCGACCTCTTGGTGATGATGGAGCGGATGAGGTCGGCGTCGTCAGACCTGACCAGGGCGTGAATCACGGGGAGCGTGATGACCCCGCTTCTGAGGTCCGACCCGACGGGCTTGCCCAGGGTGGCCACATTGGCCTGGAAGTCCAGGATGTCGTCTACGATCTGAAATCCCATACCGAGCCCGTTGCCGTACCGCCTGAGAGCCTGGGCCTCAGCATCCGAAGCCCCTCCCAGCAAGCCGCCGAGGTGACAGCACTCGGCGATGAAGTAGGCGGTCTTCTGCTCGATCCGCCTGAGGTAGTCCTCCTCGCTCTGCCGGGCGTCGAACTCCTCCTCCATCTGGCGTATCTCCCCGCTGCACATCTGGAAGACCACGTCGGCCATGATCCTGACCACGCGGTTGTCCCCGGTCGCGGCCAGGGTGGAGAAGGCCGTCGCGAAGAGGTAGTCGCCCAGGAGAATGGAGAGGTCCGCGCTCCAGCGGGCGTTGATGGTGGGGATCCCCCGGCGAGTCCCGGCGTCGTCCACCACGTCGTCGTGGACGAGGGTCGCCATGTGGATGATCTCCGCCGCCGCGGCCACGGAGATGACGGCGTCGCTGATGGGCCCGAACAGCCCGGCGCTCAATATCACCAGGGCTGGGCGCAGCCTCTTGCCCCCGCCCTTGAGAAGGTGGGTGGAGGACTCCGCCAGCAACCGGTCGTCGGTCTTCAACAACCGGTACATCTCCTCCTCTACCCTTCCCAGCTCGGGCTTTATACCCTCCAAAAGAGATATCTCCCTGGCCTGCGGCTGCATGAGGATTCCCTCCACGGCATAATACTTGCGAGGAAGCGCATCTAGAACTCTTGCGGCAACTCCTTGAGCTGGGCCAGGCTGAACACCGGCCCGTCCACACACACGTACTTGTCGCCCAGGTTGCAGCGGCCGCACTTGCCCACCCCGCACTGCATCTTCATCTCCAGGGTGGTGATTATCTGCTCGTCGGTGAAGCCTAGCTTATCCAGCGACTGGAGAACGAACTTGATCATGATCGGAGGACCACAGGTTATGGCCACGGCGTTGTCCGGCGACGGCCCCACTTCCTCCAGGAAGGGGGGAACGAAGCCGACGGGCCCCTGCCACTTATCATCCCCCACGTCAACGGTGACGTGAACGCGGGTTTCCTCAGCCTTGGGCCAGACCTCCTTGAGCTCGTCCTTAAAGCACAGGTCGGCCGGGGACCTGGCCCCGTAGATGATGTCCACCTGGCCGTAGTCCGACCTGTTGGCCGGGGCGAGCACGTAGTTTATGAGGGACCTGAGCGGGGCTAGGCCTATGCCCCCGCCGATGAACACCAGGTTCTTTCCCTTCATGAAGTCCACGGGGAAGTTGTTCCCGTAGGGGCCCCTCAGGCCGATCTTGAAGCCCTCCTCCGCGTCGTGCAGGGCCTCGGTCACCGTACCTACACGTTTCACCGCGAACTCCAGGCAATCCTTCTGTACCGGCGAGGAAGTTATGGAGATCATGGATTCTCCCCTCCCCAGCACCGACAGCATGGCGCACTGGCCGGGGCGGTAGTCGAAGATCTCGCCGTCGTCGGGGACCACGCGGAACAGCTTGACGTCCGGGGTCTGGTCCACGATCTCGGTTATGGTCGCCGGCTTGGGTATGAGGACGTTACTGACCGCCATCGCTATCCACACCCTTTATATCATAAATAACCGCCAGCATGTGCAGCCCGACGGGACATTTATCCACACAGCGGCCGCACCCCACGCACTGGAACTCGCCGTGGTTGTGCACGAAGTAGTTGAGCTTGTGCATGAACCTCTGCCGGGTGCGATTGGCCTTCTCCGGCCGCGGGTTGTGGCCGCCGGCCATGAGCGTGTAGTCCGGGTACATGCAGGAATCCCAGCAGCGGTAGCGGACCCCCTCGTAGCCCAGGGCCTCGTCGTCCAGGCAGAAGCAGTGACAGGTGGGGCAGAGGTAGGTGCAGATGCCGCACTTCAGGCACCTGGCCGCCAGCTTGGCCCACAGGGGATGCTCGAACATGCCGTCGAGCTTCTCGGTGATGCCGTCAAGCTCTACGCGGCCCGCCGGGACCTCGCGGCTCTGGTAAGAGGTCACCACCGCCTCGATGGTCTCCTCCGCGGGCGCCTCGCCGAAGAGGTCAGGGTACTCCTCAGCCAGACGATGGCCCCGCTCGCCCTCGAAGGCCACCAGGTAGCTCTCATCGTCCAGGCGATACATCATCACGTCCGCCCCACGGCGGTGGCCCGGGCTCAGGCCGAAGGCCGTGCAGAAGCAGCTCTCACCCACCTGGTCGCAGGCCACGCCGATGACCGTGACCTCCGCCCGGCGCCGCTGGTAGTAGCTGTCGGTGTACTGTCCCTCGGCGAAGACGTGGTCGAGCAGCTCTAGGGCGGCGGCATCGCAGGGCCGGACCCCGAGGACGTACTTCGGGCCCTCCGGCGGAGTGGCCTCGATCTCCAGCCCCTTTTCCGCCGTGTTGAACCGGAACAGGCTCTCCGTCTGGGGCAGGAAGACGTCCTTGACGGAGTTGGTGGGGTTGATGTAGTCGGAGGCGACCTCCCTATCCCCCTGAATGGGCCGGAAGACCACCACGCCGTCCTCCCGGACGGGCGCGACCAGCCCCCCCTCCTTGAGCCTGTCGACCAGGACAGCCATGCTCTCCCGCTTCAGAGTCCTGTATATCATGCCACATCCACCCTTTACTCGAATTCATCGGGGTCGTCGGGACGGAACTGCCCCAGCGGCTCCGTCTCCGCCGGCATGAAGGGCTTCTCGATGCCGAAGAGCTCCCCGATGTCCTTCATGAGCTTCCGGTTTAGCTTCCGCAAGGGGATGTTCACGGGACAGACCCTGTCACACTCACCGCAGTCCACGCACCTGCCGGCCACGTGCAGGGCGCGCGTGAAGTGGAACATCTCCTGCTCGCCGACGTCGGTCTTCCGGCCCAGCCAGCGGGGGACCCTCTCCTCGAAGACACAGATCCTGCAGTTGCAGGCCGGGCACACGTTCCGACACGCAAAACACCTGATACAACGGCTAAACTGCCTCTCCCAGTAGGCCCTTCTCTCCGCGGGCGTCATGGCCTCGATCTCGGCCACCTCGGCGAAGTCCCGCGGCTCCGCCGTCGCG
>DFND01000003.1 GCA_002375895.1 Firmicutes bacterium UBA3576 | reverse complement strand
GGTGTAAAAGGCCCGCAGGAAGAAGGGCGCGAGAGACGACGCCTCCACCAGCGCAGCCAGCGGCTTGAGCGGCCCCACCGACAGCAGGGGGGCGCTAAGGCCCGCGATGAGGGTGACCACCACGGCCCCCTGCAGAAGCCCCGCCACGGCGCCCGCGAGGCGGTTCACGCCGGGCATCGAGCCGGCCAGGAGCCCGTGTAGGGCCGCGCCGACCCAGTGGAGCAGCCCGCGGACGATGAAGAAGAGCAGGAAGAAGGCCACCGTGTTGGCGATGGCCGAGGCCAACCCCTGGTAAAGGAGCTCCCCCACGGTCGCGAGCCCCGCCTCGGTCGACGTAAGGACGGCCGTGGCGACGTAGTCCAGCACAGCCTCCTTGTAGGGGGCGGGAAGGTGCAGGGCGTCAGCGAGCTCGGCCAGTTCGCCCTGGCCTGCCTCGCCGATCTTCATCAGGCTCAGCCCCAGGGGCAGGTTCACGTAGCGGGCTAAGAAGCCGGTGATGGCGTCCGTGAGGCCGAACTGTACGTCGAGCCAGACCCGCAGGCGCAAGCAGTAAAGCGCCGCCACCACGAGGGCTATGAGCGAGCCCGCGAGCCCGAAGACCACCCGCACGAAGCCCGCCATGAATCCGTTGAGCGCTGATACCGTCAAAAGAAGGATTATGAACCAGTCGACGGCGTTCACATCAGTACCCCCTCAGGCGTCCTCAAGATCCCAGTAGACGAAGACGGCGTAGCCCAAGAGGCCGGGCAGGAGCGGCCGAAGCGATATACCCAGAGAGCCCTCAACCACCGTCAGGGCCGCTATCGCCGTGAGCACGACCACGGCGAACCGCGCCCACCCCATCAGGTACCTCTCGAGGTCATCGGCCCTCTTCCGCCACCCGAGAAGGGCGGAGAAGAGATCGCCGACGATCTTGATTATAACAAAAGTCGCGGTCGTGGTTAGCCACAGCGGAGCGCCCTCAAGCAACCCCCCGGCCGCCGCGAGGCCGAGGGCCGCGAGGGCGGCCGTGAGCGCAGAGGTCGCCAGCCAGCGGGTGAGGCGCGAGCGCATTATTCCGACCCCTCCACGGGCGCCTCGAGGAGCACGATCCGCCCATCCTCCAGGCTCAGCGCGTAGAGCGTGCCGTCGCCCGCCGCCCCAACGATAGCCCCTGGGGGGGCGTAGTCCCAAGCGACCCGGCCGCGTTCATCGAGCAAGTACAGGTGCCGTTGGGCTACGACCAGAAAGGTCCTGGGCCGTGAACCTGGGAGCACCTCGACCGGGTCCAGGATCCTCTTCCTCCATATTTCCCTACCACCGGGGCCGATAACCACCATCAGGGTGGCCGAACCCTCCTGCAGCAGGAGGGCGGCGTGGTCTGCGGAGGCCCGAAGGGCAGCCCTGACCAAATCCTGTTGCCGGTATCTCCAGAGGATGTCGCCGTTGGCCGTATCCAGGGCCCACACCTCGGAGGGGAAGAGCACCGCAAGCAGCTGGGTCCCGGCGAATAGGCCGAGCGGAGGGGCCTCTACGTCGAAGGTACGCGTCCAGATAATCTCTCCCGCCGGCGAGAGGGCTAGGTTCAGGGGGATGAGCTGACCCGAGGCCTGGGCCTTCACCCCGACGAGGAAGAAGTACTTCTCGGCTCGAGTGACCTGGAAGAAACGCGCCCGAGCTACCTCCTTAGACCAGAGGACGCCCCGGGGGTCCACTAGGAGGAGCGTATCGCCCTCGCGCTCCTCGCTTCGGAGCTGGACCAGGACGCCGGCCTCATGGCCCGTCAAAGACACCGCCCCCCCCTCTAGCGACAGTTGGCTGGCCGAGCCGTTCGGGAGGGGCTGCAGGGTGAGCAGGTTGCTGCCCGTCTCAGCCGCCACCAGCAGGTCGCCGGAGGCTGCGATCAAGTCGCGGCCCTCCACGTCCAGGACGAGTCCCCCGGGCCAAGAGCGGACCCGGGGCCCCTCGCTGATTAAGAGGCCCCCTGCCGCGACCTCAACCGTGGCGCCGACCTGTGCTGAGAGGACCTGTTTTACTATGAGGGCCGGTGAGGACGTCCCTCCCGGCCGCGGGGTGAGGTAGAGGCCGTTGAAGGAAGCCAGGGCCAGGACCAACATGAGCAGGAGCGCACCGCCGACGATTCCGGGGCCCGGGGCGCGCCTGGGGAGGCGCCGGCGTCTGACGCGAGAGAGCTCCATTCTCGCATCACCCCATGGCCCACAGGAGGGAGAAGAGCAGGGCCAGGGTCAGGAGGGGCAACAGGCAGCCCGATGCGCGGGAGAACCTCTCGCCGGCCCTCCGACCCGCCGCGCGAGCCCTCAGCCTGCTGGACTTCTTCAGGGCTCGCACCGCCTCCTCGATGCGACCTAGCTTCTTGTAGGCTGCGGCCATGTTGTTGTAGGCCGGCTCATACTCGGGGTCGATGGCGAGGGCCTTCTGGTAGAGCTCGAGGGCCCCCTCGTAGTCGCCCGCATCATATCTCAAGTTGCCTAGGTTGCTGTAGGGAGGGGCGTACTCCGCGTCCACCTCGATGGCGCGACGGAACAGCTCACCCGCTGCGTCGAGGTCGCCCCGCCGGGCCTTCACCACCCCGAGTTTATTGATCGCCCATACGTTGGACGGGTCAAGGGTGACGATCTGGCGCAGGACGCCCTCGGCCTCGTCGAGCTCTCCCCTGTTGAGCAGGGTCTCCGCCCTACTTACGAGCCCCTCTAGGTCCCGACCGGCGGTATCTACCATGGTCATCGCTTCGCCTCCGGCGGTATAGCTGTATCCTTGTAATTCTTCAACTAGGTTGCATGTCCTGCCCGGGCCCGCCCGGTACATATCGCGACCGGCTCTGCCATATACTTCTACCGTCACGGATTGGAGGGTGAGCCATGGACGAGCAACTGGTGCCGGCAGCACGGGGTACGGCCGGGCACCTGCGGGTCTCCGTCGACGACCCCTCGGCCTCGGCCCTGGTAACCAGACATCTCATCGCCCTGTTGGAGCCCTTTCGGCAGGTTGGTAAGCGGGGGATCGCCGTGGTCTGTATCGGGACCGACAGGTCTACCGGTGACGCCCTCGGCCCTCTGGTGGGCTCGATGCTCGAGGAGATGGGCCGCGGGTCGGCGACGGTCTACGGGACCCTCGATGAGCCCGTTCACGCCACCAACATCGTGCAGGTCCTGAACCGGATTCAGGGCAGGTTCGGAGCGATCCTCGCCGTGGATGCCTGTCTCGGACGGCTTGACAACGTGGGCACGGTGAGCGTGGGCCTTGGGCCTCTGCAGCCGGGCGCAGGGGTCCACAAGGATCTCCCGGCGGTAGGTGACCTTTACATAACCGGTACGGTAAACGTGGGGGGACTGATGGAGTACTTCGTCCTGCAGAACACCCGTCTCAGCCTGGTGATGAGGATGGCCCGAGTGATCGCCGCCGGGGTCCATCCCGTCATCCTGGGCGAGCGGGCCGCCGCGGCGAGCGGAGACAATGACTGAAAGAGGGCCGACCGGCCCTCACTCCAGCAATCGTCTGCCGATGTCTCGGGCGACCTCCTCGGGGGTCATCCCCTGAGCGTTGATCACCGGCGCACGCGTAACGATGTTCTGAGCGTCCAGGAAGGCATCGTCCATGCCACTTACAACAATGGCGTGGGCGCTGCGCGCCCTGTCCATGCCGACGACGGTGTAGCCGCGGCGCTGAAGCTCTTCCCTCACTGGCCCGAGGCCCTCCTCGACGGCGACAACCCTGCCCACGTGCTCACCCCCCTGCATCTCGGTCTCTGGTCCTAGCTTTCTCCCGGCTGAGGGGGGTTATGCGCGGCGTCGCGTAGCAGGGCCACGACGCGCTCGTCGGAGACCGGCCGGAAATCTGCGTAAAACTGCCCCACAGCGTAGAAGGGCTCTGGCTCCTCTAGGCAGACATAGGCGGCGAACTCGCGGAACCGTTGGCGTGCCTCTGGGGGGGCGACCGGCACGGCGACCACGATCTCGCGCGGCTCCCTCGCGGCCAGGCCGGCGGCTGCGGCCGCCAGGGTCATCCCGGTCGCGATGCCGTCGTCTACTACCACTGCCGTCTTCCCCTTGAGGTCAACAGGCGGCCTCGCCGCCCTGTACCGGTCGAGACGGCGACGGATCTCGGCCGCTAAGCGGGCGGCTTGCTCTTGAAGGTAGGATTCCTCCACCGGCAGCCGACCTGCGTCCCCGGTGTCCACCACCACCTGCCCGTCCTCGGTGACCGCGCCGATGGCCAGTTCGGGGTTGGAGGGCAGCCCTATCTTCCGCGCCATCACCACGTCTAGCGGGGCCCCGAGCTCCCGCGCCACCTCGTAGGCCACGACCACACCGCCGCGGGGGACGCCGAGGACGACCGCCGGCCGACGTACTCCATCGACCAGAGCCCTGCCGAGGAGCGTCCCGGCCTCGCTGCGGTCCTTGAACAACACCTAGAGCACCTCCCGCCCGTAGTGTGTCCAAAAAGGGAGGCGGCCCCTCGCTAGGCAGGCCGCCTCAGGGAACGATGACCGTAAGTGAACCAGCGGAGACGGTGAACTCCGCCGGAGTGTTCCCGACAAGTTCCCCGTCGCATTGGATCGGGAGCTGGCGCTCGCTCTCGACGCGAACGCGGACGCCGCGGAAGTACTCGACCTTGGGGTGGGAGAGGTGGGTGCCCAGGTACATCTTGGGGACGTTGACCACCACCTCGGGCCGCGTCAGGTCCCCCGCGACGCAGATGTCGAAGGCGCCGTCGTCGGCGCGGGCGTGGGGGGCGACGTTCATGCCGCCGCCGTAATACCTGCCGTTGGCCACGGCCAACATCAATACCCGCCGCGACCGCTTGGTCCCGTCGATGTCAATGAGGACGTCGGCGTTGGTGTAGCTCGCCAAGGTCTTGAAGACGGCGTACAGGTAGACCAGCGAACCGGCGAAGCTGCCCTTCCGGCGACTCACCTCCCTGACGACCTCACAGTCAAAGCCCAGGCCGGCTACGTTGACGAAGTACCTTCCGTTGACCACACCGAGGTCCACGGCCTTGACCCGCGCCTCGGCCACGCAACGGAGGGCACGCTGGGGGTCCCGCGGGAGGTTCATAGTACGGGCGAAATCGTTGCCGTTGCCACCGGGGATAATGCCGAGGGCCACCCCGGTGCCGGCGAGGCCGTTCGCGATCTCGTGGATAGTCCCGTCACCGCCGATGGAGATGATGCGCTGAAAGCCCGTCTCGGCGGCCTGGCGAGCCACCTCAGTGGCCTCACCTGGACGGGAGGTGAAATGCAGCTCATAGGTGAAGGGACATTGGCCTTCAAGACGTCGCCAGACGCGCAGGGCTCTTCCCCGCCCGGCTGCGGGGTTTACTATGATCAGCGACTTCACGTCCCCACTTCCCGACCTTAACCTTTGCCCTTGGCCTTGGAGGGCTCATCGACACGCATTTGGCTGCTGCCTTGGAATATGGCGCCCGAGGCGATCACCAGTTGAGCGGCCTTGATGTCCCCGTGGAGGCGGCCTGTCTTCAGGATCTCCAGGGTCCCCTCCACATCCACGTTGCCGTTGACCTGGCCGGCGATCACAACGTTACGGCCGATGATGTTCGCGGTAACGCGGGCGCCCTCCCCGACGATCACATCGCCCTTGTTGTGGACCTCGCCTTCCACCTGGCCGTCGATGCGCAGTACGCCCTGGCTCTCTATGCTGCCCTTGAGCGCCGTGCCCTTGCCGATGACAGTATCGACTTTCCCCGTGTGTTCCACTTCCCTCTTAGAGAACATGCTCTGCCCCTTTCAGAATCAGTGTAGTGATCTGCTCATGTATCGGAGCGGGTTCTCGCGCCGTCCGTTCACGATAACCTCGTAGTGGAGGTGGGGGCCTGTGCTACGGCCGGTGCTACCCACGTAGGCGATGATCTGGCCTCGTTTAACCTCATCGCCGACGTGCACCACCAGCTTGGAGTTGTGCCCATAAACGGTGCGGAAGCCGTAGCCATGATCGATGATCACGACCTTGCCGTAGCCTCCCTTCCAGCCGGCGAAGACCACCGTGCCGTCCCCCGTAGCCACCACGGGCGTGCCGTAGGGGGCGGCGATGTCGATGGCCTGGTGCAGCTCCCTGCCGTATCCATAGGGAGAGGAGCGGTAACCGAAATAGGAGGTGATGATGCCGTTGACCGGCCAAATGCTGGGTCGGGCCGCGAGCATCGCCTGCCGCTCGGCGAGGGCAACCCTGAGGGTCTCGAGGCTCTCGCGCCTCCTGTCGACCTCCTGGGCTAGTTGTTCCAACACCGCCCTCGCCCGCTGGGCGTCCTCGAGGGCCACCCGGCTCACGAAGGTGCTGTGGGGCTCGGCGTCCGCCGTGGCCGCGGCCACGGAGGCCTGGGCTTGTCCTCTGCTAGCGGTGAGCATGCCCGTCGCCTCGGCGGGGACTACGTCGGCCTCCAGGTCGCCCTCAATGCCGGCCAGCTCCCTGAGCTGGCGGTCGAGCTCCTCCAAGTAGAGCAGGTTCTCCCGCAGGGCCTTGGTGCGCTCGACCAGGTCCTGTATCTGGGCCTGCTGCTGCCGGGTAACGAGGCGCAGCTGGCGCAGCTCGGCCATCTGGCGGTGCATGGTATAGTAATTATTAGCAAAAATTAGGAGGACCACCCAGAAGACGGTGGCGATGAGGGCTAGCACCTGCAGCACCCAAAGGGGGACGCGAGCGTTAATGAGGGGCTTTTCGGAGTGCGGGATGACTAGGATGGTGAAGGACTTCTGGTCCGCGCCTGACATCGAGGTTGCCCCCTCCCCCAGAGATAGTGAGAAAGACGCTCGAATATCATTCGCTATGGGAGGGAGGATTTCCTGCCAGGGCTATCCTTTTTTCCCAGCGGCACAGTTTATGGCCTCCTGCTCCTCCCTCGAGAGGGGGTAGGGGGACCTGCCGGCCTGTATCGGCTTGGCGTACACCCTGGAATCGTCCCGTCCGGCAAGGCTTGATACCACCACTCCGTTGAGCTCGTCGTCGAGCAGGGCCAGCGCGAAGCTCAGCTCCCCGCCGCAGTCGGGAAAGGCGTTGAAGCGGACCAAGCCTACGCGTCGGACGCAGGCGCCGAGAGACCGGCTGAGCTCTCCCTGCGCGGCCTGGATCTCCTTGACCTCGGCCAGGGCACCTTCTAAGAGGGTCGCCTGCCTGACGAGGATTCCCTCGAGGTCAAGGTCGCCGCGGCCACGGAGCAGCGCCGTCAGGCGACGGGCCATCAGCTGGCTCTGCAGGAGCCCCCAGAGGGAGGCCAGGAAGCTGAACAGGAGAAGGCCGGCGCCCGCCAGGAGGAAGGGGCCGGGGTCTGCCTGGAAGCTGCTTACAAGGGAGTCGAGCAGGGATTGTACGGACACGGCTATTACTTCCTTTCAATGGATTGCGGCTCATGTAGGATTTTGACGTAACAGGACGAAGTCCTGTGTGAGATTATTCCGCCAGCTCGCCCAGCGTCGGGGGCCAGGTGAGGCGCCCACGCTGGGAGGAGGCAAACCAAGGGAGGCAGATTGATGTCTAAGACAAGGCTGCTCTTGTTGTTGATAGCGATCCTCTTGCTGGCCTATGGGTGCGGGCCCGCCGCTCCCGGGAACGAGGGGAGCCCCGCCTCCGGCGAAGAGCCGCCCCAGTTCCAGGGCTACACCGCGGAGGACATCGCCGCTGCCCAGGAGGCCGCCGCCGAATACCTGAGGGCCGTCAAGGCCGAGGACCTGGCCGGCCTGATGCGCTTCCATCCGCCCATACCGGAGGGCATGGAGGCCAAAGCCAGAGAAAATATGGCCGCCCTGCTCGACCTGTACCACTCCGGCACCTTCGACCTCGAGCGGTTCATCGTGACCGACGAGGTACAGCACGAGGGACAGGCGCTGGTGGTAGTGATACAGGGCGTCGCGGACGGCGAACCCTTCACCTATGGGTTGTGGATGAACTATCGCGAGAACCGCTGGACCATCATGGACACCCTGTGGGAGAGGGCTCAGTAACCCTACTCGCCACGCTCATAGGAGGTGCCCACAGCGGCCGGCGGGCGCGACCTCTGCACGATGCCGCCCACCACGATGATGGTCAAGACGTAGGGGAGCATCTTGAAGAACTCGTAGGGGATGAACTCCACCACCTGCCGAAGAGCCAGGGCCTCCGAGAGCCCGAAGAGCAGAGAGGCCCCCATGGCCCCGATGGGGCCCCAGTTGCCGAAGATCATGGCGGCCAAGGCGATAAAGCCCTTGCCCTGCGTCATCCCCTCCACGTACATTCCCGTGTGTTCCACCGCCAGGTAGGCCCCGGCCAGCCCCGCGAACAGCCCGCTGATGATCACGCCAGCATACCGCATGGCGAACACGTTAACCCCCAGGGTGTCGGCGGCCTGCGGGTTCTCGCCGACAGCCCGCAGCCTTAAACCGAAGGTGGTCTCGGACAGCACCCATCGCGTCAAGAACACCAGCGCGAAGGTGAGGATTACCACCGGCGAGACGTTGCTGGCCAGTGGTGCGATGAGGGGCAGCCTGTCCAGCACGGGGATGTCGATAGCCGGCAGTGACTGCACATGGGGGCTGGTGGTCGCCCTGTCGAAGATGCTCAGGCTGGCGAACCGCGTGGTGCCGTAGGCGATGATGTTCAAGGCTACACCGGAGACTATGTGGTCGACCCTGAAGGTAACCGTGGCCGCCGCGTGAACGAGGGCGAGGGCGCCGCCGGCCATGATTCCGAACAGCAGCCCCGCCAGGGGGCCGTAGTGGTAGGCGCCGAAGGCCGCCCAGAAGGAGCCGACGATCATCATCCCCTCGAGCCCGATATTGACGATCCCGCTGCGTTCCGCGTGAATGGCGCCCAGGGCCGTCAGCAGGATCGGTATGGTCATTCGAATGGCCGATGCTAACATTTCACCGCCGATCACGCTCAATCCCCCCCGGCCCTTTCCATGGTGACCTGTCGCCTCTTCATGAGCTTCTCTTGACGTCTCACGTACCAGTTAACGATCTGCACCGCCACTACTATGCTCAGGATGATGACGCCCTCGAGGATCACGATGGTGTCCATGGGGACGCCCTCGAAGGCCTGTACGCCCTCAGCGCCGCGCCTCAAGAAACCGAACAGTATCGCGGTCAGGATGACGCCCAACATGCTGTTACGGGCGAGCAGGGCGACCGCGATCCCGGTGAACCCATACCCCTTGGGGAAGTCGATGTCCAGGTAGCCGAAATACCCCAGGAGGTCGCTCAGCCCCACCAGCCCTGCCAAGGCGCCACTCAGCAGGAAGGCGCTCAGCATGGTGCGCTGGGTGTTTATGCCCGCTGTCTCAGCAGCGGCCGGGTTGCCCCCTACCGCGCGCAGCTCGTAGCCATAGGCCGCTCGCCACAACATGACGAACAGGGCTACGGCCAACAGGATGCCCAGTGGGAAGAACCAGTTCAGGTACACGTGCCGCGGCAGCTCGATGCCCAAGGTCTCCAAGAAACCGTGCATGGTGGGCATCCGCGCCGTCTCAAGGAGCTTGGGCATCCTCACCTGCGGGCTACCCAGGCCCTTGACCATCTCCTGCTCCGTATCCAGGAAGACGGAGGTGATGAAGAACAGCACCAGGGCATAGGCTATGTGGTTCATCATAATGGTGGTGATAACCTCATGGGCGCCGCGGCGGAGCTTCAAGACGATGGGGAGCCAGGCCCAGAGCATGCCGCCCAGCATCCCGGCTAGCACTACGAGGGGTAGATGAATCCACACGGGCAGGCCGTGAAGGGAGAAGCCGACTATGGACGCCAAGAGGGCGCCGATGAAGTATTGCCCTTCCACGCCGATGTTGAACAGCCCCACGCGGAAGCCCACTGCCACCGCCAGCCCCGAGAATATCAGCGGCGTGGACTTGTACAGAATTGAGCCAATACTGTCCAGCCGGCTCAGGTTGAACCTGAACATGGTAAGGTATACCTGTAGCGGGTCCTTGCCGATGGCCAGGAGGAAGATCCCGCCCACGAGGAGGGCGAAGAGGAGCGCGAGTAGCGGCGCGGCGAGCTCGAGCAGCCGTCTTCTATAAGACATGGTCTCGCGCCTCCTTTGCACCCGTAGTGGACCCGAGCATGTACATCCCCAGCTCCTGGGCCGTGGTCTCGCTGGCGGCTACCTCCTTGACCAGCCGCCCGCCGTACATCACCCCTATCCGGTCGCTCAAGGCCAGAACCTCCTCCAGGTCTGCGGATACGATTAGGACCGCGAGGCCGGCTGCCCTGGCCGCGATAAGCCGTTGGCGGACGAACTCTATGGCGCCCACGTCAAGGCCGCGTGTGGGCTGTGACGCTATGATCACCCTGGGCTGCCCCGCAAGCTCTCGCGCCAGGATCACCTTCTGTTGGTTGCCTCCCGACAGGGAGCTGACGGGCTGTCCCGTAGACCCAACCCGTATATCGTACTCCTGGACCAGCTCGTCGGCCTCGCCCAGCATGACGATCCGTCGCAACAGGGGCCCGGCTGTGAGCCGGCGCGCGCGATGTCGGCCGAGGAAGAGGTTCTCCCAGACAGTCATGTTCAGGATCAGCCCGCGCCTGTGTCTGTCCTCGGGGACGAAGGAGACGCCGTGGCCGCGCACTCGGCCTACGGGCAGGCCCGTGACGTCCTGTGCGGCCAGAAGGATGCGGCCCGTCGTAGGCCGTCGCAACCCCATGATCACCTCAACGAGCTCAGTCTGGCCGTTCCCCTCGACGCCCGCTATGCCGTAGATCTCCCCGCCGCGCACCTCCAGGGATACATCGCGGAGGAGGTACCGCTCGCCGGATTTGAGGGACAGCCCCTCGACCTTGAGGAGCGGCTCTCCCGGAGCGCGTTCCTCCTTGTCCACGGAGAAGAGCACCGGCCGCCCCACCATCATCTCGGCGAGCCCTCTCCGGTCCGTCTCCTGGGCCTTCACCGTGCCAACCTTCCTGCCGCCGCGCAGGACGGTGATCCTGTCGGCGATGTCGAGCACCTCGTCCAGTTTGTGGCTTATGAAGATTATGGTCTTGCCTGACTTGGCGAGGCGCCTGAGGTTATCGAAGAGCTCTTGAACCTCCTGCGGCACCAACACCGCCGTCGGCTCGTCCATGATAATGATGTCCGCTCCGCGGTATAAGACCTTCACGATCTCCACGCGTTGTTGCTGGCCGACCGAAAGCTCTTCCACGGCGAGGTCGGGGTCGAGGTCGAAACCGTACCTGTCGCAGATCTCCAGTATCCGCCGCCGGGCCGCTCGCCTATCGAGCCTCCCCCAGCGGGTCCCCTCGGCCCCTAGGATGACGTTCTCCGTAACCGTAAACCGGTCTACCAGCATGAAGTGCTGATGCACCATGCCGATGCCCAGCTTGATGGCATGCCTGGGGTCCCGTATCACCGTGGGGACGCCCCGCAGGCGAATCTCGCCCAGGTCCGGCTGGTAGAGGCCGCATAAGATACGCATGAGGGTGCTCTTGCCGGCCCCGTTCTCACCTACGATGGCGTGGATCTCCCCGGCACGGATCTCGAGGTCAATTCTATCGTTGGCGACTACGCCCGGGAAGGCCTTGGTCAGCCCAATGGTTTCGATTACGGGCGAAGGCACATCACCCAACCCCTTCTCAAAAAATGGGGGTGACCAACCGGTCACCCCCGTTGGTCTCGTCGCTTAGCTGCCGAGGTCTTGCAGGAACTGCTCCAGCTCGGCGTTGTTCACGGGGACGACGATCTCGCCGGAAATGATCTTCTGCTTGAGCTCCTCGAGCTTGGCCTTGTAGGGCTCGATCATCGCCTCGTTGTACTCGTTGACGGCGTAGCCAACCCCATCGTCAGCGAGGCCGAAGATGTGGTATCCGCCCTTGTACTCACCCTTCACCTCGGCGGCGATGATGTTGTAAACCGCAACGTCAACCCGCTTGAGCATGCTGGTGAGGATGTGCGGCCTCTGCTCCTCAGAAGCGGTCAGCGACTGGTCGGCATCGACGCCGATGGCCAACTTGTCCTTGGCCACCGCGGCCTCAAAGACGCCGGTTCCAGAGGCCCCGGACGCGTGGTAGACGATGTCCGCGCCCGCGTCGTACTGAGCCATGGCCAGCTCCTTGCCCTTGAAGGGATCCTTGAAGGCCTCGCTCGTGGTGCCGATGTAGTCGACCAGGACTTCGATGTCGGGGTTGATGTACTTCGCTCCGGCATGGTAGCCGGCCTCGAAGCGCTCAATGAGCGGGATCTGCATGCCGCCTACGAAGCCGATCTTGTTGGTCTCGGTGGCCAGGGCCGCAGCCGCTCCCACCAGGAAGGAACCCTCGTGCTCCTTGAACAGGAGGCAGACCACATTGCTGTCCTCGGTCAGGTCAGCGATGTAACCGTCGATGAGCGCGAAGTGGGTGTCCGGGAACTCCGCGGCCACCTTCTGGATGTGCTCGGTGAAGAGAAAGCCGACGCCGAAGATCAGGTCATAGCCCTCCTCGGCCAGCATGCGGAGCAGCTCTTCCCGGTTCTCCCCGCCGCCGGTCGGCTCCAGGTACTTAACCTCTATCCGATCTCCGAACTCCTCGGCGGCGCGGTTCAAGCCCTCGTAAGCCATGTCGTTAAAGGACAGGTCCCCGCGACCGCCGACGTCGAAGACCAGCCCGACCTTGAGCTTGTCCTCGCCGCCCCCAGCCTGGTCCGCCTGACCACAAGCGGACAGAAGCACACCGACGGCGAAGAGGACAGCCACCATCAAGGCGATCCTACGTTGCTTCCTCATGCGCTATCTACCCCTCCTCCGGAATGATTTCCTGAGAACCGATAGTAGTACTTCCACGTTGCGGAGAGGACTCCTGCCGCCTAGAGGGGGCCAGTTGGTGGTTCGAGTGGCGAATTTTTCGAAGTTTGTGGGTTACGGTAGCACGAGCTCGAGCTAACCCCAAAGGGCCACCAGGAGGGGGGCGACCACCACGGCCGGCAGGAGATTGCCCACACGGATGTCGGTGGTCCCGAGGATGTTCAGGGCCACGCCGAGGATGATTATCCCGCCGGTGGCCGTCATCTCCTCCACCATCGGCTCGCTGAGGACAGAGCTTATCAGGCCGGCAGCCAGGGCGATGCTGCCCTGGTACAGGAGGACCGGCAGGGCTGAGAGGGCCACCCCAATGCCCAGGGTAGAGGCGAACACTAAGGCCATCGTCCCGTCGAGCACCGCCTTGGCGAACAGTATGCTATGGTCTCCCCTGAGCCCGCCCTCGATGGCCCCCATCACGGCCATGGCGCCGACGCAGAAGAGGAGGGTGGCGGTCACGAAGCCACGGGTGAAGTCGCCCCGCGTCGGACCTACCCACCTCTCCATAGCTCGCCCGAGGCGCTCGAGCCTGCTCTCTATGGACAGCATCTCGCCGGCAAGGCCCCCGAGGACGAGGCTCAGAAGGGGGATGACGATATCCTCAGTGCGCCAAGCCATCTTGACGCCGATGAGCAGCACGGACAGGCCTATCGCGCCCGTCACGGTCCTCTCGATAGGTCGGGGCAGGCTCGGAATGGCGTAGGCGCCCAGGAGCCCGCCGAGAATGATGGCTGCGGCGTTCACTACCGTGCCGAGCACAGAGCCCTCCTCCCTTCCCTCACCCCGAGCCCTGCGGCCCCAGGATGGCGTCCAGGATCCGGTCGAGGTCGTCGCGGTCGTAGTAATCGATTTCGATGCGGCCTTTGACCCCACGTCCCTTTATGCGGACACGGGTCCCCAGGGCCCGCTCCAGCCTAGCCTCCAGATCCCTGACGATGGGATCGCCGGCTGAGCGCGGGCCGCGTCCCGCCCCCTTGCCGCCCTGAGCCGAGGCCGTCCGCTCCCTGATGGCGGCCTCCACCTGCCTCACGGTCAGACCCTCTTGGGTGACTCGCCGGGCGAACTGCACGCGTTCCTCGCCGCCTGCGAGGCCCAGCAGGGCCTTGGCGTGTCCTACGGAGAGCCTGCCCGCCTGCAGCATCTCTCGGATCTCGGGCTCCAGGCTCAGGAGCCGCAGGGTATTCGCTATCTGGGGCCGACTCTTACCTATCTTGGCCGCCAACTGTTCCTGGGTTAGCCCGAACTTGTCAAGGAGTAGCCGGTAGGCGTTGGCCTCGTCTATGGGATTGAGGTCCTCCCGCTGCAGGTTCTCGATGAGGGCGATCTCCATGGCGGCCTCGTCATCGAGATCGCGGACTATGGCCGGGATGTGCGACAGGCCCGCTATCTGTGCCGCGCGCCAGCGGCGTTCGCCGGCCACGAGCTCATAATAGCCAGCCGATGATCTTCGCACCAGCACCGGCTGTACCACCCCGTGCTCTCGCATGGAATCGGCGAGCTCCTGCAGCCGCTCGGGGTCGAACTCCTGCCGCGGCTGGTGGGGGTTGGGTCGGATATCACTGAGCCTCAGGCTCTGGACCCCCTCCGCCGCGCCCGTCCGCAGCGGGTCCACCTCCGGCAGAAGGGCGCCGAGCCCCTTCCCCAGCCGCCTCTTAGCCGGCACCGCTGATCACCTCTCTCGCCAGCTCCGCGTAGGCCTCTGCGCCCTTGGAGGTCGGGTCGTAGGTGCTGATGGGCATGCCGTGGCTGGGCGCCTCACTGAGGCGTATGTTGCGGGGGATCACCGTCTTGTAAACCTTATCCTTAAAATACTTTCGCACCTCTGCGACGACTTGAGCGGAGAGCTTGGTTCTGCCGTCGAACATGGTCATGACCACGCCCTCCAGCCTGAGGTCGGGGTTCAGATGCTGCTGAACCAGCCGGATGGAGTTCATGAGCTGCGTGAGCCCCTCGAGGGCGAAGTACTCGCACTGGATGGGGATGAGGACCGAGTCCGCCGCAGTGAGGGCGTTGATGGTGAGGAGCCCCAGCGACGGCGGGCAGTCTATGAGGATCAAGTTGAAGGAATCGGCTTGCTCCCGCAGCGCCCTCCTCAACTTGGTCTCCCTGGCCAGGGCGGACACGAGCTCCACCTCGGCCCCGGCCAGGTCCACAGTGGCCGGGACGAGAAACAACCCCTCTACCGCCGTGGGGAGGAGGGCGCTCTGTACCGGGACGTCCTCGATCAGGACATCGTAGATGGTCGTCTCTACCTCGCCCTTGTCCAGCCCCAGCCCGCTGGTGGAATGTCCCTGTGGGTCCAAGTCCACGATGAGCACCCGCTTGCCGAGCTCGGCCAAACAGGCGCCCAGGTTAACCGCTGTGGTGGTCTTGCCCACTCCGCCCTTCTGGTTAGCCACGGCCACGATCCGCCCCAAGGCCAATCCCCCCTTGTATAGGCGTGTTCCACGTGGAACGGTTCAACTCAGCCCCCTCCCCCCGCCTTCGGGATCCTCACCCTGATCTCCAGGGCATCGCCCACATCGGCCTGCGTCATCTCGGCCGCTATGCCGGCCTTGCGCAGCGCCGCCACGGCCTGGCGGAAGGAGTTCAAAAATATGCGTATGTCCTTGAACACCGCCGTAACCCTCTCTCGCCGCGCTCCGCTGCCGCCCTCGCGGCCCGACGGGCCGGCGGCGATGCTGGCCACGAGCTCTTCCGCCTCCCTGACCGTCATGTCCTCCTCGACCACCCTCTCCACCACGGCCAGCTGTACCTCTTCCTCATCCAGCCTCAGCAGGGCCCGCGCGTGCCGCTCGCTGATGCCGCCCTCCCTGATGGCACGCCGCACGCTCTCGGGCAACCTCAGCAAGCGCAGCTTGTTGGCGATGGTGGACTGGCTCTTCCCCACGCGCCTGGCCAGCTCCTCCTGTGTCAGGCCGAACTCCTCCAGCAGGCGCTGGTAACCCTCGGCCTCGTCGAGGAAGGACAGGTCTTCCCTCTGCAGGTTTTCCACCAGGGCGAGCAGGGCCGTGTCTCGGTCGGAGGCCTCGCGGACGATGGCCGGTATCGTCTCGAGACCGGCCAACTTCGCCGCGCGCAACCGCCTCTCCCCTGCGATCAGCTCGAACCCCTTGCCATAGGGACGGACGACAATGGGTTGAATGACCCCGTACTCCCTGATGCTGCCCGCCAGCTCGCGCAGCTCCTCCTCGCCGAAGGACCGCCTCGGCTGGTACGGGTTAAAGACTACCGCATCGACGGGGATCTCCGAGACCGTCTCGCCCCTGTCTTTAGCAGGCAGCACCCGCCTCAGCCAACCCTCCTTCATCCACAATCACTCCCGTCTTTTCGCTCCGATAGGGTTCAATTCTGCGCCCCCGGCGATACCTCCTCCCCAATGGCGGGCATGAAACAAGGGCGGACTTAACCGCCCTCTCCCAACGGCCTCTTCTCCGGCACCCCCGTCGACCTCGGGTACTCCGGCGGCGTCGCCCGCAACTTCGGGAACACCAACAGGACCCTCTCGCCCGCGCCGGCCGGCAAATGGAGGCTTCTCTCCCGCGGTCTCCCACATCCCAGCAGCCCCCTCGCCGCCTCGCCAAGACGCATCTCCTCGCCCCTCACGCCGGGGCCCTTCATGGCGATGAACCTACCGCCTAGCGTCACGAAGGGCACGCACAGCTCCAACAGCACGTCGAGACGCGCCACCGCCCTAGCTATGACCACGTCGAAGGCCTCCCTCTGGCCGGCCTCGCGCGCCATCTCCTCCGCCCTGCCCCATAGGACCTGGGCCTCTATCCCCAGCCCAGCGGCCATCTCCTCCAGGGCCCAGGCCCTCTTTCGCCGGGCGTCGAGCAGGGTCAGGCAGAGGTCCGGTCGACAGATCTTCAACACTATGCCCGGCAGGCCAGCGCCGGTTCCCACGTCCAGGAGCCGCGCCCCCCTCGGCCATTCGTCCAACAACAAGGGGCTCGCCGAATCGATGAGATGTTTGTGTACCATGTCCCCTATATCGCGAGCGGCCGTGAGGTTCACCCTTCGCCCGTATTCCAGCACCATCAAGCCGTACCTGACGAGCTTCTCCAGCCTATCCTCATCCAGAGCCAGCCCGATCCGGCCGAGGCCGGCTCTCAGTGCCCGTAGAGCCGCGTCCCGTTCCGTCATCTCCGCCGCCTCGCCTCCTCGCCTCCAAGTGGACCATCAGCACCGAAAGGTCGGCCGGGGAGACGCCTGAGATGCGCATCGCCTGGCCGATGGACCGGGGGCGCAGGGCCGCGAGCTTCTCTCGCGCCTCGTTAGACAGGCCCCTGACGTCCCCGTAGTCGATGTCGGCCGGGATCATACGACTCTCCAGGCGTTGGAACCGAGCCACCTGCTCCTCCTGCTTCCTGATGTACCCGGCGTACTTGATCCGGGTCTCCACCTCCTCGCGCAGGGCCGCCGACAGGTCTGGGCGGTCCGGGTCGCAGCCGCCCAGCATGTCATACGTCATCTCCGGCCTGCGCAACAGCTCGGCCAGGCTGGCCGGCTCTCGCAGCGGGCTCGCCCCGGCCTCCTCCAGGATCCGCTGCACCCGCCTGTCCCCCGGATAGACCCGGCTCGCCTCCAGTCGCTCGATCTCCTCCTCGATGGCCCTCTGCCTGGACAGGTGCCCTTGCCATGCCGCCTCATCGATCAGCCCCACCCGATAGCCGATCTCCATGAGGCGCTCCTCGGCGTTCCCCTGGCGCAGGCGCAATCTGTGCTCCGCCCGCGCCGTCATCATCCTGTAGGGTTCATCGGTGCCCTTGGTCACCAAGTCGTCGATCAGCACGCCGATGTACGCCGCAGCCCGGTCTAAAACCACCGGCTCCCGTCCCTGCAAGGCGAAGGCGGCGTTGATGCCGGCCATGATCCCCTGAGCCGCCGCCTCCTCGTAACCGGAGGTGCCGTTGATCTGTCCGGCCGCGTACAGCCCGCGCACGCCCTTCACTTCCAGCGTCGGGTGGAGCTGAGTGGGCACCAGGTAGTCGTACTCGATGGCGTAGCCGGGCCGCATGAGCTCCGCCTCCTCCAGCCCCGGGATGGTGTGAAGGAGCTCCTCCTGCACGTCCTCCGGCAGGCTCGTCGAAAGGCCCAGCACGTACAACTCTTCGGTATCCAAACCTTCCGGCTCCAAAAATATCGGGTGTCTCTCCTTGTCGGGGAACCTGACGATCTTGTCCTCGATGGAGGGACAGTACCTCGGCCCCCGCCCCTCTATAGCCCCGGTGAACAGCGGCGCCCGGTGCAAATTCGCTCTGATGATGCGGTGTGTGGCCTCGTTGGTGTAGGTCAGCCAGCAATCAACCTGCGGGTGGTCGTCGAGATAACGCCGCACCCGACGGTGCGAGAACCGGCCCGGCTCCGGGTCCCCTGGCTGGCGTATCAGCCGAGAGAAATCCACGCTCCGCCGGTTAATCCGCGGCGGCGTGCCGGTCTTGAACCTGCCGAGCTTCAGCCCAAGCCCCCGCAGCGACTCGCTTAGCCCTCTTGCGGGAAGATGCCCCTGCGGACCCGACTCGTGGCTGGCATCGCCCGTGATAACCCTCCCCCGCAGATAAACCCCGGCGGTGAGGATGACGGCCCGAGCCCGATACCTGATCCCCGTGGCGGTGACCACCCCCGTGACCCTGCCCTCCGTCACCTCTATGGAGGTCACCATGCCCTGCCTCAAGCACAGGTTCGCCTGCCTTTCCAGGACCCGCTTCATAGCCGCCTGGTACCTCTTCTTATCGGTTTGGGCCCGCAGGGCCCTGACCGCCGGCCCTTTGCTCGTGTTCAGGGTCTTCACCTGGATGGCGGCCCTGTCGGTGTTGGCCCCCATCTCGCCCCCCAGCGCGTCGATCTCCCGCACAAGGTGACCCTTGGCAGGGCCACCCACCGCGGGGTTACAGGGCATCAGGGCCACGTTATCGAGGTTGACGCTCAAGGCCAGCGTCCGCATCCCCATACGCGCCGTGGCGAGGGCCGCCTCGCATCCCGCGTGCCCCGTCCCTATGACTATCACGTCGAATTCGGTGTTCACGCTTATCGCCCAAGCCCCCGCGCCCGGGGCCAAGGGCCTCCACCTCCCTTCGCGGCAGCCTCATTTCCCTACGCAGAAGCGGGAGAAGATCTCCTCCACGAGGTCCTCCGCCACGGTCTCGCCCGTGACCCGGCCCAAGGAGTCCACCGCCCGCCGGATGTCTATGGCCACCATATCGGCCGGTATCCCCCTGTCGAGAGCCTGGCGGGCCTCAGCGAGGGCCTCTCTCGCACCCATGATGGCCTCGACATGCCGGGTGTTGGAGAGGTACACCTCTCCGGTATGCCTTGCCGCACCCAGCACCTCCTCCAGGATGGCCCTCTCGAGCTCCTCTCGCCCCTCGCCCGTAAGACAACACATGTCGACCACCGGGTGCGGGCCGGCCAAGGCCTCTATCCTTTCGCGCGCTATGCCCGGACCAGGCAGGTCGATCTTGTTGCGAACGACCACCGCCTTTCGCCCGGAGACCGCCTCCAGGATCTCGACGTCCTCCTCGAGCAGGCCCGCCGAGGTATCCAGTACCACCAGCACCAGCTCCGCCTGGCCCAGCTTCTCCCGGGCGCGCTCCACCCCGATCCTCTCCACGCTGTCCTCGGTCGTCCGGAGGCCCGCCGTGTCGGCGATAACCACCGGCACCCCACCGATGTTCGCGGTCTCCTCGATGACGTCGCGCGTGGTCCCGGGGACATCCGAGACAATGGCCCGGTCAGCGCCCAAGAGCACGTTCAGCAGCGAGCTCTTGCCGACGTTCGGCCGTCCGGCGATGACCGTCCTCACGCCCTCGCGCTGAATGATACCCCTGTGAGAGTCTCGCAGTAGCAGGTCGCACTCTCGGAGACACTCGGTCAGTACGCGCCCAAGGGCCGCACGGTCCACGTCGCCGACGTCCTCATCGGGGTAGTCTATGTTGGCCTCGATGGCCGCCAGCACCTCCAGCAGGTCTCGCCGCAGCTGCCTCACCCTGTCTGACAGGGCGCCCCTGAGCTGTCTCTGGGCCTGAGCCAACCCAGCGTCGGTACGAGCTCTTATGACATCGATAACCGCCTCCGCCTGCGCCAGGTCGATCCGGCCGTTGACGAAGGCCCGTTTGGTGAACTCCCCCGGCTCGGCCAGCCTCGCCCCGGCCTGCAATAACCTCTCCAGCACGCGTCGCAGGACCAAGCCCCCGCCGTGACAGCTGAACTCCACCACGTCCTCGCAGGTGTAGCTATGCGGCCCGCGCATCACTAAGGCGACAGCCTCATCTATGGGCTCGCCTGCCTCGTCCACCACGTGGCCCAGGCGGGCAGTATAGGTCGGCACGTCCCGTAATCGCTCCCCCGACCTCGCCCTGAAGACCCTGTCGGCTACCTCCAAGGCCTGCCCTCCGCTCACGCGGACCGTCCCCAGCCCCGCCTCGCCCAGGGCGGTGGATATGGCGGCTATGGTGTCCTCGGCCTCCATAGACCCCCTCCTCTAGACACAGCAGCCCGGCACCAGCGGACTGATACCGGGCCAGAAAAGTCGTGGTCTGCTAATGATGCCTCTTCCGCCTGTAACTTATGACTACCTTGCGATAGGGCTCCTCCCCCTCGCTGTGCGTCTCCACGCAGGGATCGTCCCGTAACGCCAGGTGGATAACCCTACGCTCGTGCGGCGTCATGGGTTCGAGGACCACGCGGCGCCCCGTCCGCTTGACCCTCTCCGACAGGCGGCTCGCCAACTTGCGCAAGCTCCGCTCCCTCCGCCGGCGATATCCCTCGGCATCGATTATTATCCCCGGCCCGTCTTTGGCGGCCCTCGACGCCGCGATATTTACCAGATACTGCAGGGCGTCGAGCGTATCCCCTCGGCGGCCGATGAGCACCCCTAGGTTCCGCCCCCGTATGTTCACCTTGATGTAATCTCCGTCCCGCTCCTCTACCTCAACCGTCGCCTGCACGCCCATCCTCTCAGTGATATCCTGCAGGAACCTGGCCGCGAATTTCCCCTTGTCCTCGAGAAGGCGCCCCTTGACCCAGGCCTCTCGGCCCATCAGCAGGCCAAGCAGGCCCTTCGCGGGCTCCTCAACCACCTCTATCTCGACCTCGTCCTCGCTGGCTCCCAGTTCCTCCAGAAGGGCTCGCTTCGCCTCCTCCACCGTGCGGGCTTTCTTGTGGATCCACTCGCCCATCAGGTCGATTCCCCTTTCACAGGCGACCCGACGGGCATCAGGTACTGCTGCAAGATGCCGAGAAGGTTGCTTACCACCCAGTATAGGCTGAGGCCGGCGGCGTACTGGCTCGCCAACCAGCCGAGGAATATCGGCATCATGTACAGCATCGTCTGCTGCGAGGCGTCAACGCCCGCCGGGCTCATGATCTTGCTCTGCCAATAGGTGGTCACCGCCGCCAGCACAGGCAGTATATAGGTTGGGTCGGGCAGCGATAGGTCGGACAGCCACAAAAAAGGCGCCCCTATGAGCGGCTCATAGGAGTAAAGCATGCGGAAGAAGGCCCACAGAAAGGGAATCTGCAGCAACAGGGGCAAACAGCCCGAGAAGGGATTTACCCCGTGCTTCTTCCACAGCTCCATCGTCTCCTTGTTAAGGCGCTGGGGATCGTTCTTATACTTATTCTGCAGCTTCTTAAGCTCCGGCTGCAGCTCCTGCATCTTCTTCATCGCCTTAACCTGGGAGAAGGTAAAGGGGAGCAGCACCACCCTAATGACCACCGTCAGGATGATGATGGCGATGCCATAATTGCCCGTCAATTGAAAGAAGTATTCCATCCCCTGCTGCATCACGCTAACTAACCAGCTCAATATATTGCCCTCCTCCCGGGTTCCCGAGCAGGAACCCACATGGCTATGTTATCTCGTCCGCCTCGGAGCACACGCTAAGGTACGGGGTCATAGCCCCCCGGGTTCCACGGGTGGCATTTGGCCAGTCGCACGAGGCTAAGCCGGAGGCCCCTTAACGCACCATAGCGTGCAACCGCCTCGTAGGCGTACTCAGAACAGCTCGGGTAGAACCGACACGTCCTAGGCTTGAGCGGGGATACAAGGCGCCTGTAAAGAACAATGCCCCCCAGCAGGATATATCTTACCGCATATCCTAACTCCTTCACTCTTCAACGCCCCTCCCGCAACAGGCCCGCCTTGCGCAGCAGCTGTTCTATTGAGGCCTCGATCTCTACATACTGGGCGTCAGCCGCAGGCCGCCGCGCGATGAATACGATATCATACCCGGGGAGCACTCTGTCGCGTAATGCCCGGTACGCCTCCCGGTAACGTCTGCGTACCCTGTTTCGGACCACGGCCTTCCCCAGCCTACGGCTTACCGAAAAGCCGACCCTGGTGATATCCATTCTGTTAGCCAGGTAATAGAGGACGGAAAGCAGGTTGGCGCACGAACGCCCCCCTTCGTACACCCCCGTAAACGCCCGCCTTTTCCTAAGCCTCTGTTCCTTTCTCACCGAGAACCCTCTCTTGCGAACTGAAAAAGGCCACATACTGCGGCCTCAGGGCGTTAACCGTTTCCGTCCTTTCAATCTCCTGCTCTTCAAAACCCTTCTCCCCCCCCGCGTACGCGACCTCCGCAGAAATCCATGCGTCCTCTTGCGCTTACGTCTTTTCGGCTGATATGTGCGCTTCAACCCGGCACCTCCTCAAAAGGCAAAAAGGAACGGGCAAGTTGACAGCCCATTCACCTTATCCTTAATAACGCACAGTCAAAAGGATTATAGCTGACCCGCCGCAAGATGTCAAGGAACTCGGGCCCAGGCAGCCTAGGCTCATAGTACCTTTCTCCTTTCAACGCGTCGACGCCCCAACCCTGCTTCTATCACCCCTAGAATCCTTCCTGCCACCGGCAGTCTGAGGCCGAGAACACCAGAAATCGGCCTTTCAAGTGGTCTCCAGGTACTGAGCGACTTGTTGATGACCAGCCTAAAATTTGCTATGATGGTATTTGCGACACAACAGGATTATCCCACCATAACACGGGTTTATACACAACTTGTGGATAAGTTTGTGGTTAACTTGTTAATAGGTTATACCTTGACATAAGACCTACCATAAACCCCTTCGATCCGACAAACACCTACATCTCTCGCCGGTTCCCGAAGGGCCAATGGTTAACGTTTTCTGTTCTGTGTATACAATTTCTGAATAACGCCACATCTCCTCGGGAGACCGCCATGTTCGCGGGCTGAGGCATCTCCGGCCCGCTAGCACTTTCTACGGGAGGTTCCTTTCATGACCACCGACATGGGATCCCTCTGGGATCGCACCCTCGCGATTATGGAAGAGGAGCTGCCCAAGCCCAGCTTCGAGACCTGGCTCAAGCACACTCGGGTAGTGGAGTACTCGGGAGATAACATAGTGATAGCGGTCCCTAACGAGTTCGCCCGGGACTGGGTACAGAAGAAGTACGCCGACAGGATAGCCCATACGGTTCGCCTGTTGACCGGTAAACCCCTAACCGTGAGCTTTACCATCCATGCCGACGCCGCTCGCGAGCAGGTCGCTTCGGCTGGTGAGACCAGCGCCGTGGAGGTTCCCCTCCTCAGCCCGAACTGCCTCAGTCCACTGAACCCGAAGTATACCTTCGAGACCTTCGTGATCGGCAACGGTAACCGCTTCGCCCACGCGGCGGCGTTGGCCGTGGCCGAGTCGCCCGCCCGGTCCTACAACCCGCTTTTTATTTATGGCGGCGTCGGCCTGGGAAAGACCCATCTCATGCAGGCGATAGGCCACTATGTCCTTCGGCACTACCCGAATCTGAAGGTCCTCTACGTCTCCTCAGAGACCTTTACTAACGAGCTCATCAACTCCATCCGCGACCAGACGACCGTGGAGTTCCGGAACCGCTACCGCAACATCGACGTTCTCCTCATCGACGACATTCAGTTCCTGGCCGGCAAGGAGAGCACCCAGGAGGAGTTCTTCCACACCTTCAACGCTCTCCACGCGGCGAACAAACAGGTGGTGGTCTCGAGCGACCGGCCGCCGAAGGAAATACCCACCCTCGAGGAGCGACTCCGCTCGCGTTTTGAGGGGGGCTTGATCTCCGACATCCAACCCCCCGATCTGGAGACCCGGGTGGCGATCCTGCGCAAAAAGGCCGAGCTGGAGAGCCTGGACATCCCCGAGGACGTCATCCTGTTCATCGCCACCAAGATCAACACCAACATCCGTGAGCTCGAGGGTGCCTTGATCCGCCTGCTGGCCTATTCCACCCTGACGCGGGCGCCCATCGACCTCAACATGGCCAAGGAGGCCTTGCGCGACGTACTGCCCACCACCCGACCCAAGGAGATATCGGTGGAGCTCATTCAGCAGGTAGTGGCCAGGCACTACAACCTGAAGACGGCTGACCTTAAGGTAAGAAAGCGCACCCGGGCGGTGGCCTTCCCAAGACAGGTGGCCATGTACTTGGCGCGAGAGATGACCACCCTCTCACTGCCCAGGATCGGCGAGAAATTCGGCGGGCGCGACCACACGACGGTCCTGCACGCTTGTGAGAAGATCGCCTCCCAGGCGCAGCAGGACCCGGACCTGCATGCCACCCTAGACGAACTGCGTGAAAAGATCCGCGCTTCATGACGAGTTGTGTATATTTTAGTAGATAAGCTGTTGACTCACCTGTGGAAGGCCTTGGGTAAGCCTGCCTTCCCTGTGGATAACTTAGACGGTCGAGAAGGGGACGGTGATAAGTGGATTACATGTCCACACTATCCACATGCATATCCACATACACAAAGCGCTCTACGCTAGGTTTCTTAACGACATATCCACAAACTCACAGTCCCTACTACTACGGCTGCTAGATTTCTTTTAAATACTCAGTTCATGTTAGGAGGCACGACCTTGCATATCATAATAGGTCAACAGAAATTCGCAGAGGCGCTGCAAATTGTTCAGCGCGCGGTAGCCACGCGCACCACTCTGCCGGCGCTCACAGGCATTCTGCTCCACGCCGAGGGCGGCGACCTTACCCTCAGGGGTACCGACCTCGACCTGTCCCTTGAGTGTACGGTTGAGGCCCGGGTGGAGCAGCCAGGCTCGGTGGTGGTTCCTGCGCGTTACCTAGTGGATATCGTCAAGCGTATATCAGGCGGGGACGTCGCCGTACAGGTTAGCGGTGAGGGCTTCACCACAACCCTCTTTTGGGGCAGGTCGCAGGTTCAACTGCACGGTATGAACCCAGAGCAGTTTCCCGAGGAGGAGGTGAAGCCGAGCCGTAGGGCGTTCTCCTTACCCGCTAAGCTGTTGAAGCACCTGATCGCGAGCACCTCCTTCGCCGTCTCCCACGACGAGACCCGGCCCGCTCTTACGGGCCAGCTGCTCGAGATCGCCGCCGATCGTGTGGACCTCGTGGCGACGGACGGCTTTCGGCTGGCCTTCCGTCAGGCTCGCTTAAGCGAGGGGCCGGAGGAGGACGTCGCGATCGTTATCCCTGGCCGTACCCTGAACGAGCTGGCCAGGCTCCTACCGGACCAGACGGAGGAGACGGTTCAGGTATCGATCGGTGAGGGCACCGTCGCCTGCTACGTGGGAGGGATAGTCCTGAGGAGCCGCCTCATTCAGGCCAGGTATCCCGAATACAGGGCGGTCATCCCCTCTAATTTCCAAACCCAGGTGCGGCTGGACAAGCGGGCCCTGTACGACGCGTGCGAACGGGCGTGGCTTCTCTCCCGAGATAAGGACAACGCCATCAAGCTGCAGGTCCGCACCGATAGCGTACGGGTGTTCGCCCACGAGCCCGACCTCGGGAGCGTCGATGAGGAGCTGACGGCGGAGGTAGACGGAGAGGAGCTGGATATCGCCTTTAACGCCCAGTTCTTGATCGACGCCCTCGGAGCGGTCGATTCTGATGAGGTGCTCTTCGAGGCCACTGGCCCGGGAAGTGCCGCCAGGGTGCGGTCCCCCCTCCACGAGGACTATTATTGCATTGTCCTCCCGATGAAGGTGATCATGTAAAGGGGGGGGTGAAGGCCTTTGGCCGAGGATGTTCCCATAGAGGGCGAGTATATTCGACTCGACGCCTTCTTAAAATGGGCCAGAGTCGTGGGCACGGGTGGACAGGCCAAGAACTTGATTCTCTCGGGCCGCGTCCGGGTCAACGGTGAGGTCGAAACAAGGCGTGGCAGGAAGTTGCGCGTTGGAGACATCGTCTGCGTGGAAGGAGCTGGATGTTGGAGGCCCGTTTACCGCTAGAGCCAGGGAGCCTGGTAATCCGCCGGCTGAGTTTACGGGATTTCCGGAACTACCGCGACCGGGTCTTTTACCTGCGGCCGGGGTTCACGTACATCTCCGGCCCCAACGCCGTGGGGAAAACAAACCTTCTCGAGGCCATCTTCTACCTCACCGCCCTGCGCTCCCCTCGAAGGGCTAGAGACCAGGACCTCGTACGCCTCGGGACCGGCGGGTTCCGTTTGGAAGGAGAATTCCACGGCACTGGGGGCGCTATGCGGGTTGAGGTGTGTTATAGGGTTCAAGAGGGGAAGAGGATCGTGGTAGACGGCGTTGCGAGACGCCCTTCTGAGTACGTAGGCAGGGCCAACGCCGTCTTCTTCGCGCCCGACGACCTCCTGCTCATTAAGGGCAGCCCCGCCGGGCGGCGGGATTTCCTCGATGGCCTGCTGACGCGCCTGTACCCGCTCTTCGGGCGCTGGCAGAACACCTACCAGAGGGCCCTCGCGCAACGCAACGCGGCCCTGAAGCGGGGGCAGGCCGGGGCCGTCGAGATGTGGGAGGAGCAAATGGCCCTGCCTGCCGCGAGGGTAGTTCTCGCGAGGGTCAAGGCCTTACGTCGCCTCGCCGCCAGGCTCTCCCTCTACCTGGGTGACATCACCGATGGACGCGAGGAGCTCTCCCTCTCCTACCGCGCCAGCCTGCGGACGCTGGACATAGCCGACGCCGCGGAGACGCTCGCGGGCAAGTTCGCCGTAGCCTGGAAGCAAGACAGGGCGAAGGACCTGGCGTCAGGCATCACGGCGGTGGGCCCCCATCGGGATGACTACGCCTTCATCCTCGATGGACAGGACGGGAGGCAGTTCGCCTCTCAGGGCCAGCAGCGGACGATTATCTTGAGCCTCAAGCTGGCCGAGCTCGACTTCATAGCCGATGTCAGGCGCGAGCGCCCGATACTCCTCTTAGACGACGTCCTGTCCGAGCTGGACGCGTCGCGGCGCGAGTACCTGTTGCGGACCCTCAGTGGAACCACGCAGACCATTATGTCCGGCACCGAGCCGCCGGAGGCCGTTGGCGGCGGCCAAATCGCCTTCTCCTGTATCCGCCTCGGGGAGTGAAGGAGCATGGAAAGAATCGGACAAGTGCTCGACCAACTCCTGGAGAAGATGGGCGTAGCCAAGGGGCTCAAGCGTCACCTCGCCATCCAAGCGTGGCCGACGGTAGTGGGAGAGGTCGTCGCGCGCCACACCAGGGCCGTCGCCGTCCGCAACCGGAAGCTAATCGTCCTCACCGACAGCCCAGCCTGGGCACAGGAGCTCTCCATGCAGCGGCGGGAGTGGCTAGAAGGCCTCCGGAGCGCCCTTGGGGACGACGGGGTAATCGAGGATATCCTGTTCCGCACTGGGGTAGTCGGGCAAGAGCAGGTAGGGGTTAGCCCCGCGCCTCCGCCTGCCGGCGGCTGGTGCGGAGCAGATCTCCCCGACTCCTGGCTCACGGCCGAGGATGAGCGGTGGATAGAGCAGATGGCGAGTTCCATAGAGGACGCTGCGTTGAGCCAGAGGTGGAAGCATGTCTTGAAGGAGGAAAAGAAAAGATATAGGTGGAAGGTTATGTCTAACTGGAAGCCCTGTGAGAGGTGTGGGGCCTTGCTGCCGCCGCAGGACCAAGGCCCCATGTGTCCTTCTTGTTCGCGGGAGCTAGAGGCCCGGGTGCAACATGCCACCGACCTGTTGCGGGAGTGTCCCTGGCTCTCGCTGGATGCGCTTCGCGAGCAAGTGGGCGGGCTCAGCCCCTCCGAGTACGAGGCGGCCAGGGAACGCCTCGTCGCTGAGTGGACGGAGGAGGCCAAGGGGGCCGAGGAGCCATACACGATTCTCCAGGCGCTGACTATGTTATTGAGGTCAAGTTCGGACGTCTCCGAGGAGGAGATGGGCGAGGTCCTACCAGCTGACTTGCGGCCCCTCCTCCGACGGGCGGGGCAGGATGGGGGTGTAGCGAAATGTTCTTGCACATAGGCGGCGAGGTTCTGGTGGATCTGCGCGAGATAATCGCCATTGTGGACGCGGAACTTGAGAACCGACCGGGCCCGACCCGGGAGCTGTTACAGCAGGTGCGGAGCGAGGGGAAGGTGCTCGTCGCCCAGGGTAGCGCTTGTAAGTCCTACGTTATCACCGATGAGTGCATCTACTCCTCTCCTATCTCTCCGGCCACGTTACGTCGGCGCGCCGGTCTGCCTGGTGGGGTGTCGTAAGGGGGCCAGCAGGGTTGACAGGTAACAACGCCAGACCATCGTACGAGTACACAGAGGACCAGATACAGGTTTTAGAGGGGCTGGAGGCAGTTCGCCGTCGTCCCGGGATGTACATCGGCAGTACGGGTCCCAAGGGCCTGCACCATCTGGTATACGAGGTGGTCGACAACAGCGTGGACGAGGCCCTGGCCGGGTACTGCTCGGAGATAGAGGTGACTATCAACGCCGATGGTAGCGTCACCGTCTCCGATAACGGCAGGGGGATCCCCGTGAAAACCCACGCCAAGACAGGCCGGCCGGCTCTGGAGGTCGTGATGACCATGCTGCACGCCGGGGGCAAGTTCGGGGAGGGGATATACAAGGTCTCGGGAGGACTGCACGGCGTAGGCGTCTCAGTCGTCAACGCCCTTTCCGCCCGCTGCGAGGTGGTGGTCAGGAGGGACGGGGCCATCTTTAGGCAGGTCTACGAGCGGGGCCGTCCCATTACTGGAGTGGAGCGCCTGGGCGACAGCGATACTACCGGTACGACGACCACCTTTCTGCCCGACCCGCAGATCTTCGAGACGGTGGATTTCAACTACGAGACCATCGCCCAACGCCTGCGAGAGATCGCCTTCCTGAACCGAGGCTTGAAGATCGCGCTTTTCGACGCGAGAACGAGGGAGAGGAATATCTTTCTCTACGAGGGTGGGCTGAGCTCCTTCGTCGAACACCTCAATCGCAACAAGGACCCTCTCCACCCGCGGCCCATCGTCGTAGAGGCGGAACGGGATGGGGTACGCGTGGAGGCCGCCCTGCAGTTCCACGACGGATACGTGGAGAACATCTTCTCCTTCGCCAATACCATCCGAACCCACGAGGGCGGCAGCCACGAGGCGGGGTTCAAAATGGCGCTTACCCGTGCCGTGAACGATTACGGCCGGAGGGTCGGGCTGCTTAAGGAGGGCGAGCAGAACCTCACTGGGGAGGATATCCGGGAGGGGCTCACGGCAGTCCTGCACGTCAAGCTCCCCGACCCGCAGTTCGAGGGCCAGACCAAGACGAAGCTCGGCAACAGCGAGGTCCGAGGGATAGTGGACTCGGTGGTGGCGGAGGGTCTCGGCGCCTTCATGGATGAGAACCCGAGCGTGGCCCGCAAGATCGTCGAGAAGTCCATCGGCGCGGCCAGGGCAAGGGAGGCCGCGCGCAGGGCCAGAGAGCTCACCAGGAGGAAGAACGCCCTTGAGGTCTCCGCTCTCCCCGGCAAGCTGACCGACTGCACGGTACGCGACCCGCACCTGGCGGAGCTGTTCCTCGTCGAGGGCGATTCGGCGGGCGGATCGGCGAAGCAGGGGCGCGACCGGCGCTTCCAGGCCATCCTGCCCCTCACGGGCAAGATAATCAACGTGGAAAAGGCGCGCCTTGACAAGGTCTTGAACCACGAGGAGATACGGGCCATCATCACCGCGCTGGGATGCGGGATCGGCGATGAGTTCGACCTGTCCAAGGTACGGTACCATAAGGTAATCCTGATGACCGACGCCGACGTCGACGGGTCGCACATCCGTACTCTGCTCCTGACCTTTTTCTACCGGCACATGAGGCCGCTCATTGAGGCCGGCTACGTGTACATAGCGCGGCCGCCCCTGTACCTGGTCCGGAGGGGGGGTAAGGAGTACTATCTGTACGACGACGCCCAGCTGGAGAGGCTGCGCCAGGAGCTCGGGGTGGAGAAGCTAAGCCCCCAGAGGTATAAGGGCCTTGGTGAGATGAACCCCGAGCAGCTCTGGGAGACCACCATGGACCCGGAGAAGAGGACTCTCCTGCAGGTAGAACTAGAGGACGCCATCCTGGCCGATGAGATATTCACGACCCTAATGGGCGCCAAGGTGCAGCCGCGGCGGGAGTTCATCCAGCGCCATGCCAGGGAGGCCAGGAACCTCGATACTATCGGTTGACGGAGGAAGTGACAGCAGTGGATTACAGCGGGGGCAAGATCCTGCCCGTGCGAATTGAGGACGAGATGAGGGAGTCGTACATCGATTACGCCATGAGCGTGATCGTGAGCCGGGCCCTGCCGGACGTGAGGGATGGGCTCAAGCCAGTCCATCGACGTATTCTATACGCCATGTACGAGCTTGGGCTTAACCCCGACAAACCCTTCCGGAAGTCCGCCCGCGTCGTCGGCGAGGTCCTCGGCAAATACCATCCTCACAGCGACATGGCGGTCTACGACGCCATGGTCAGGATGGCCCAGGACTTCGTGTCCAGGTACCCCCTGGTGGAGGGCCACGGTAACTTCGGCTCGGTGGACGGCGACAGCCCCGCGGCGATGCGCTACACGGAGGTTAGGCTATCGCCCCTGTCCATGGAGCTGCTGCGAGACATCGACAAGGAGACGGTGGACTTCGACCTCAACTTCGACGACAGCCTAGAGGAACCGCATGTCCTCCCGTCCCGGTTCCCCAACCTGCTAGTAAACGGATCTTCGGGGATCGCCGTCGGCATGGCCACCAATATACCGCCGCACAACCTGGCCGAGGTGATCGACGGCGTAAACATGATGATCGACAACCCCGACGTCACCTGGCGAGAGCTCATGATGGCCATCAAGGGCCCGGACTTCCCCACGGGCGCCCTCATCCTGGGCCGGGACGGCATCCGCTCGGCCTACGAGACCGGCCGCGGGATCATCAAGATGCGCGCTCGGGCCCAGATCGAGGTCACTGACCGGGGCCGGAGCCGCATCGTCATTACGGAGCTGCCCTATCAGGTCAACAAGGCCAAGCTGATAGAGAAGATCGCCGAGCTGGCACGAGAGAAGAAGATCGAGGGCATAAGCGACCTGCGCGATGAGACCGATAAGACCGGCATGCGCATCGTCGTGGACCTCAAGCGCGATGCCAACGCCAGGGTGGTCCTGAACCGCCTGTTTAAGTATACGCCTATGCAGCAGACCTTCGGGATCATCATGCTGGCCCTGGTCGACGGGAGCCCCAAAGTGATGGGGCTTCGGGAGATGATCCGTCATTACCTAGACCATCAGAAGGAGGTCATCGTCCGTAGGACGCGCTATGAGCTTGAAAAGGCCGAGGCCCGCGCCCATATCCTCGAGGGCCTGCGTATAGCCCTGGACAATATCGACGCGGTCATCGCCCTGATCCGGGCCTCCAAGACGGTGGAGGAGGCGCGACAGGGCCTGATGGAGAGGTTTGGCCTCACGGAAAAGCAGGCCTCTGCCATCCTGGACATGAGGCTACAGAAGCTAACCGGCCTGGAAAGGGAGAAGGTGGAGGAGGAATATGCCGAGCTTCAGAAGACCATCGAGTATCTCCGTGCGGTGCTCGCCAGCGAGCAGATGGTCCTCAAGATCATTAAGAGGGAGCTCGAGGAGATAAAGGAACGCTACGGCGACGAACGGCGCACCTCCATCGTGGCCGGTGAAGCCGAGCTCGACGTCGAAGACCTCATCGCCGAGGAAGACGTGGTCATAACTATGACCCATCATGGATATGTAAAACGGACGCCGGTGAACACCTACAGAAGCCAGCGGCGAGGCGGCCGCGGGGTGACCGGCCTCCAGCCCAGGGCCGAGGATTTCGTGGAACACCTATTCATAACCACCACGCACCACGACATCCTCTTCTTCACCAACAGGGGAAAGGTCTACCGTCGCAAGGTGTATGAGATACCGGAGGCCGGCCGGCAGGCCAAGGGCACTCCCGTGGTCAACCTGATCGACATCGGGCCTGACGAAGAGGTTACGGCGGTGATCCCCATCAAGCACTTCGACCAGAAGGGTTTCCTGTGCATGGGCACCCGGCGGGGCAAGGTCAAGAGGACCACCATTGAGGAGTTCGGGACCATCCGCAGGGCCGGCATCATAGCCCTCACCCTGGAGGAGGGAGATGAGCTCATAGATGTCCGCCTGACAGCCGGGGAGCAGGAGATCACCCTGGTGACCAGGCAGGGCATGGCCATTCGTTTCACAGAGGAGCAGGTCCGGCCCATGGGCCGCACGGCTATGGGCGTAGCGGGCATAGCCCTGGACGCCGGCGACGAGGTGATCTGCATGGACGTCGTGTCCGAGGGGACGGATCTGCTGGTGGTCAGCGAGAGGGGATACGGCAAGAGGACCCCGTTATCACAATACCGGCTGCAGCGTCGCGGCGGGAAGGGAGTCAAGGCCTTCCGCAGGACGCAGAAGACCGGCTTCCTAGCAGGGGCCGCGGCGGTGAGGGTCGGCGAAGAGGTCATGCTGGTATCCGCCGGCGGGGTGATCATTCGCCTGTCCGTGGAGGGAATACCGGTCCAAGGTCGCGACACCCAGGGTGTTACGCTCATGAAGGTGGACGAAGATGACAAGGTGGTCGCCATCGCCAGAGTTGCCGGACGAGAAGAAGACGAAGGGGTTTGAGCTGCTGGAACATACCGCTGACGTGCGGATCAGGGCCTGGGGCCGGGATCTGGCTGAGGCCTGCGAAGCCCTGGGAGAAGGGTTGCTGGCGGTCCTGGATCCAAGCCCCATGCCGCCGGCCACGGGGACGAGCCGTATCACCGTGACAGCCCCGGACGAACGTGGGCTGATAGTCCGGTGGTTGAACGAGCTGATTTACAGGTGCGCGGCCGAGGGAAAGCTGTACAGCGGCTTTCGGAACACCCGAGTGTCCCTCGGCCGAGGTGAGTCGGCTCAGATGTCCGTCGAGGCCTCTGAGCACGACGCTGGCGAGATATGGGTCGGTTGTGAGGTCAAAGGAGCGACCTATCACGGCCTATCGATAGTGCGGCGTGAGGGTCGGTGTGAGATCACGGTTATCCTGGACATATAGGATGAGGGTGATGAAGATTACCTGGCAGGGACCGTTGGAACGCTTGGACGAGTATATGTGGCGCATTCCGAGGAGTTACCGTCCCGATATGAAGCGGGACGCCATCATCTTCACCGACGAACAGGGTTCCGAGCAGGTCAGGGTAGACGAGGCCCCGGAGCAACTGGCCAATGTGGCCTGTTTGCCGGGCCTGGTAGGTGACGTGCTCGCCATGCCGGACATGCACTGGGGATACGGCTTCCCCATCGGGGGCGTGGCCGCGACCTCAATGAAGGAGGGTGTTATCTCGCCGGGCGGGGTGGGCTATGATATCAACTGCGGGGTCAGGCTGCTGCGGGCGGACGTCCCGGCCGATGAGGCGGAGGGCAAGATGGCCCAGATCATGGACGTCCTCTTCGAGGAGATCCCGGCGGGAGTGGGCTCCGAGCGCCAGCGGGGCTTTGGCCTGCAAGATCTACGGCGGGCCTTGACCGAGGGGGCCCGCTGGGTCGTCGAGGCGGGGTTCGGCGAGGAGGCCGACCTCCGCCACACTGAGGAGGAGGGTTGCGTGCGCGGCGCCTCGGCCGAGGCCATGTCCAAACGGGCCATGAAGAGGGGCCTACCGCAGCTGGGCACGCTCGGCGGCGGCAACCATTTCATCGAGGTGGGCCGCGTCGAAGAGGTCTTCGATAGGGCGGTGGCCCGGGCCTTCGGACTAGAGGTGGACACGCTCACCATCATCCTGCACACGGGGTCGAGGGGGCTCGGGCACCAGGTGTGCTCGGAGTATATCGACACGACGCTGAAGGCCAGCCGAAAGTACGGGATCGACCTGCCCGACCCGCAGTTGGCGTGCGCGCCCCTCCGCTCCAGCGAGGGAGAGGCGTACCTGGCGGCCATGAACGCGGCCGCCAACTACGCTTGGGCCAACCGACAGATCCTGACCCATCTCGTGCGCAAGTCTCTAGAGCGGGTGTTGGGAGATGTGCGGGTGGAGACCGTCTACGACCAGGCCCACAACATAGCCAAGATCGAGGAACACCTCATCGGCGGCCGGCGACGGAAGGTATGCGTTCACCGCAAAGGGGCGACGCGCGCCTTCGGCCCCGGACGGCCGGAGGTTCCGGCCTCCTACCGGTCAGTGGGGCAGCCCGTCTTGGTGCCCGGCGACATGGCCTCGGGCTCCTTCGTCCTCGTGGGGACGGCCAAGGCTATGGAGCTGTCCTACGGTTCGGCGTGTCATGGTGCGGGACGGTCGGTCAGCAGAGGGGCGGCCAAGCGAAGCATACGGGGAAGCGCCATCAGACAGGAGCTGGCCGAGCGGGGGATAGTTGTCCGTGCTAGCAGGGACGTGACATTGGCCGAGGAGGCCCCCGCGGCCTATAAGAGCCTGGATATGGTTGTGGAGGTCATCCACGGTAGCGGGCTTGCGACCAAGGTGGCGCGAATCACGCCCATGGGTGTCATGAAGGGCTGACTTGTGCCTTATCACGGCATGTGCTAAGATAGTGGCCGAAGGTGATACTGCTGTGGCGTGGAACGGGACTAGTAGGCGGGATGCCGGAAGACAGAGAGCCGTCGGCAGGTGCGAGACGGCCCGGCTGTCGCTGAATCCACCCGGGAGCCTGCGGGCGAAGCCTTAGGGATAAGTCCGCCGGTCCGGCCCGTTACGCCGGGACAAGAGTGGGCCCCTTTGGGCCAATCAGGGTGGCAACGCGGGAAGGGTTCTCGTCCCTGACGGAGGTCAGTGGCGAGGACTTTTTCAATTTAAGGCAACGGAGGGATGTTCGGTGGAACGGAGAGCAGAGATCGGTGTGTTCGGCGGGTCCGGATTCTATGAGTTCCTCGAAGACGTGGAAAGGGTGAAGGTGGAGACCCCATACGGAGCTCCCAGCGATTACATCGCTTTGGCGACCGTGGAGGGCAGGCGCGTGGCCTTTCTGCCCAGACACGGCTCCGACCATAGGTATCCTCCGCACATGATCCCCTATAGGGCCAACGTATGGGCCATGAAGGAGCTCGGGGTAAAGCGGCTCATCGGCCCCTGCGCGGCGGGCAGCCTGCAGCCGCACATCAAGCCCGGCGATTTCGTCGTCAGCGACCAGTTCGTGGACCGCACCACTGGGCGGAAGGACACCTTCTACGACGGGCCTATCACCACGCACATAAGCACCGCCGACCCCTACTGCCCCCAGATGCGGCGGGTGGCGGTGGAGAAAGCACGTGAGCTGGGCATCACGGTCCACGATGGGGGCACGGTGGTGGTCATCCAGGGGCCCAGGTTCTCGACCCGCTCCGAGAGCCGTTGGTTCTCCCGTCAAGGCTGGGAAGTGATCAACATGACGCAGTATCCGGAGTGCGTGCTCGCCAGGGAGCTGGAGATGTGCTACATTAACATCGCCCTGATCACGGACTACGACGCCGGGCTTGAGGGGCGGGAGGATATCGAGCCCGTGAGCCACGAGGAGGTTCTCCGCGTCTTCGCCGCCAACAACGAGAAGCTGAAGAGGCTGCTTTTCGCCATTATCAGGGACTTGCCTCAGGACCGGGACTGCGCCTGCGGGGACATCCTGAGACACAGCCGGCTTGAATAGAGGGAGGGGCGGCAGATGGAGACCATCACGCTCACCGAGAGCTTGGTGAGGCTCATAGACCAACGCAAGCTCCCCGCCGAGCTCACCTATCTTGAATGCGAGCACTATCGGGAGGTGGCGCAGGCGATCAAGGACATGGCCGTGCGGGGCGCCCCCGCCATCGGAGTGGCGGCCGCCTTCGGCCTCGTCCAAGCAGTCCGCCAAGCCGTTCAACGGGAGCTGCCCGAGGCTGAGCTCGTGAGGTGCTTTCAGGAGGCGGCGGACACGCTCGCGGCTACTCGCCCCACCGCCGTAAACCTCTTCTGGGCCATAGAGAGGATGACGGCGAAGTTGCGTTCGGTGCGCGGTAAGGGCGGCGACCGTATCCTGAAGGCGCTGGAGGCCGAGGCCAGGTCCATCCAGGCCGAGGATGTGGCTATGAACCGGAGGATCGGGGAATACGGCGCTAGGCTCATCAAGGACGGTTGGGGAGTCCTCACCCACTGCAACGCCGGGGCCCTGGCCACGGCCGGCTACGGGACGGCGCTCGGCGTGATCCGGGCGGCTCACGAGTCTGGCAAATCCATCCATGTGTACGTAGATGAGACCCGCCCTCTGCTTCAGGGGGCCCGGCTCACGGCCTGGGAGATGGTTCAAGAAGGCATACCGGCGACCCTGATCACCGATAACATGGCCGGGCACTTCATGCAGAGGGGCAAGATCAATTTCGTGGTCGTAGGAGCCGACCGCATTGCCGCCAACGGCGACGTGGCCAACAAGATCGGGACCTACACCGTGGCGGTGCTGGCCCGAGAGCACGGTATACCCTTTTACGTCGCGGCGCCCAGCTCCACCGTGGACCTCAAACTGAAGACGGGCGCGGACATTCCCATCGAGGAGAGGTCGCCGTCCGAGGTGACCGCCTGGGGCGGAAAGGCCGTGGCTCCCGAGGGGATAGCGGTGGCCAACCCGGCCTTCGATGTCACGCCGGCCAGGCTGGTGACTGGGATCATAACCGATAGGGGGATTATATACCCCCCGTATGATGTAAACCTGGCGCGGGCCTTCGGAGCGGCCAAGGAGGCGTAGGCTGATGCTGGATATCAAGTTCATACGAGCCAACCCGGAGGTAGTCCAAAAGGGGGCTCGGGACAAAGGCGTCAACGTAGACATCGACGAGCTCCTCGCATTGGATGATCGCTGGCGCAAGAAGGTGTACGAGGTCGAGCAGCTAAAGGCGAGGCGGAATAAGGTGTCCGAAGAGATCGGGCTTCTGCGAAAAGCCGGTCGAGATGCCTCGGACGCCATCGCCGAGATGAGACGGGTCGCGGCCTCTGTTAAGGCCCTGGACGAGGAGATCCGGGAACTCAAGGAGCGCATTGACAGCTACCTAATGGAGATCCCGAACCTGCCCCATTCGACGGTACCGGTTGGGGCGGATGAGACGGCTAACCAAGAGATCAAGAGATGGGGAGAGCCGCCGGCCTTCGATTTCAACTGGAAGCCCCACTGGGAGCTGGCCGCGGAGTTGGACATAATCGACTTCGAACGGGCGGCGAAGATGAGCGGCGCGCGATTCCCGCTGCTCAAGGGCCTGGGGGCCCGGCTGGAGAGGGCGCTGATAAACTTCATGCTGGACCTCCACACCACCGAGCACGGTTACACAGAGGTCTTCCCGCCCTTCTTGGTGAACGCCAGGAGCATGTTCGGCACCGGGCAGCTGCCCAAGTTCGAAGAGGACATGTTCAAGGTGGGCAGCCACGAACTGTACCTGATACCCACGGCCGAGGTCCCGGTCACTAACATCCACAGGGAAGAGGTCTTGAAGGAGGAGGAGCTACCCTTATACTACACGGCCTACAGCGCCTGTTTCAGGGCTGAGGCGGGCGCTGCGGGAAGGGATACCAGGGGGCTCATTAGGAACCACCAGTTCAACAAGGTGGAACTGGTCAAATTTACCACTCCCGAGCGTTCCTATGAGGAGCTGGAATCCCTGTTGCAGCATGCCGAGGCCGTCCTGCAGAGGCTCGAGCTTCCCTATCGTGTGGTCTGCTTGAGCACGGGGGATATGACCTTCGCATCCGCGAAGACTTATGATATAGAGGTATGGCTACCGAGCTCCAACGCCTATCGCGAGATCTCCTCCTGCAGCAACTTCGAGGACTTTCAGGCCCGTCGGGCCGAGATAAGGTACCGGCCGCGCGACGGTGGCAGGCTGCGCTACGTGCATACATTAAACGGCTCCGGCCTCGCTGTGGGTCGCACCGTGGCGGCGATCTTGGAGAATTATCAACAGCCGGACGGCACGGTGAGGGTGCCGGATGCGTTAGTGCCCTATATGGGCGGCGTACAGCGGATAGATTGACCGGCTCGAAATTGACAGTGAAAGGTTCGCAGTGTTATACTGTTTCACACCGAGGATGACGGAGGGGTGCCGGAGCGGTTTATCGGAGCGGTCTTGAAAACCGCCGAGGGTTCCAAGCCCTCCGTGGGTTCGAATCCCACCCCCTCCGCCATCGATTCACCTTGTCAATTGTCAGCGAATGTGCTATCATTTTTAAGTGCACTGAAGGTGCTTCGACGCGGAAGGGTGGCCGAGTTGGCTGAAGGCGAACCCCTGCTAAGGGTTTAAGGGGCCAAAAACCCCTTCGAGGGTTCGAATCCCTCCCCTTCCGCCACGCGCGCCCTTAGCTCAGCGGATTAGAGCGACTGACTACGGATCAGTAGGTCGGGGGTTCGAATCCTCCAGGGCGCACACCGTTTATGCCCGTGCGACTCAAAGCCGTGCGGGTTTCTTTTCAGCGTCAAGTTGCAGCTCCTAGGCCTTTGTGGTATTATTGTGATCGCACGAAGAGAGCAGCAGGCGCCCGTAGCTCAGGTGGATAGAGCAGAGGTTTCCTAAACCTCGTGCCGGGGGTTCGAGTCCTCCCGGGCGCACAGGGATGAGGTTCTATGGACCACGAGAAATTCATGCGGCTGGCCCTTGCCGAGGCGGCCCGGGCTCGGGCCGCGGGGGACGTGCCGATAGGTGCTGTCGTGGTCCGCTTGGAAGACCAAGTAGTAGTCGGACGTGGGCATAACCGTCGTGAGCTTGACGCTGATCCGACCGCTCACGCCGAGATCCTGGCCCTTAGAGAGGCCGCCCGCGTCAAGGGTGATTGGCGGCTAAGCGGGCACAGGCTCTACGTGACCATGGAGCCGTGCCCCATGTGTGCGGGGGCAGCGGTCCTGGCGAGGCTGGACGAAGTGGTCTACGGGGCCGCGGACCCCTCGGCCGGTGCCGCGGGGAGCCTATACGACATCCTGGCGGATCCCAGGTTAAACCACCGTGTTAGGGTGGTAGGGGGCGTGCTGCGAGAGGAGTGCGCCTCGATTATCAGAGAGTTCTTCGTCAACCGACGGGAAAAAGGGGCGCGGAGGGATCGCACAACCTGGTAGTGCACCGGTCTCGAAAACCGGCGCCCTTCGGGGCTTGTGGGTTCGAATCCCACTCCCTCCGCCA
>DFND01000004.1:1156-10778 GCA_002375895.1 Firmicutes bacterium UBA3576 | reverse complement strand
AGCCGGAGGGGAGGATCGTCAAGCGTGTCCTGGTCGAGCGGGCATATGAGATCGACCGGGAGCTCTATCTGGGCCTGGTCGTGGACAGGGAGTCCTCCCGCGTGGTGTTCATGGCCTCCGCGGAGGGAGGCGTGGACATCGAGGAAGTGGCCGCGAGGTCCCCGGAGAAGATCTTCAAGGAGACCATCGACCCTGGGGTGGGAATGGCCCACTTCCAGGCTCGCCGGCTGGCCAAAGGCCTGGGGATCCCGGCGGAACTGTCGAGGCAGGTCACGGGGTTCATGTTGGGGCTCTACCGAGTTTTCGTAGCCAAGGACTGCTCCATGGTTGAGGTCAACCCCTTGGTTCTCACCGCCGAAGGTGAGGTCCTCGCGCTTGACGCCAAGCTGAACTTCGACCCCAACGCCCTGTTCCGACACCCTGAGCTGGCTGACCTCAGGGATCCCGACGAGGAGGACCCGGCCGAGGCCCGGGCCGCGGAGTTCGGGCTCAGTTACATAAGCCTCTCCGGCGACATCGGCTGTATGGTAAACGGCGCCGGGCTGGCCATGGCCACCATGGACATCATCAAGCACTTCGGCGGCGAGCCGGCCAACTTCCTAGACGTCGGCGGCAGCGCTGACGTCCAGCGGGTAACCGAGGCCTTCAAGATCATCCTCGCCGACTCCAACGTCAAGGGCGTACTGGTTAACATCTTCGGCGGGATCATGAAGTGCGACACCATAGCCGAGGGCGTCTTGGCGGCGGCCAGAGAGGTCGGCATCACCGTACCCCTCGTGGTCCGGCTTGAGGGCACCAACGTGGAGCTGGGACGGAAACTGCTGGAGGAGTCGGACCTCGACGTCATCTCGGCTACCTCCATGGCCGACGCAGCTCAGAGGATAGTAGAGGCAGTTCGCACGGGGGGTGGGGCGCAGTGAGCATCCTGGTAAGCCGCAAGACGCGTCTGATAACCCAGGGCATCACCGGATCGGCCGGCAGGTTTCACACCTTGCAGTGTAGGGAGTACGGTACCGAGGTGGTGGGCGGCGTCACCCCGGGCAAGGGAGGCACCCTAGTGGACGGGTTGCCCGTCTTCGACACGGTGGAGGAGGCTGTGAAGGAGACCGGGGCTAACACGTCGATGATCTTCGTGCCCCCGCCCTTCGCGGCCGACGCCATAATGGAGGCCGTGGACGCGGGCATAGAGCTCGTGGTGTGCATCACAGAGGGCATCCCGGTGCTGGACATGGTGAAGGTAAAGCGGTTCATGGAGGGGAAGCGCTCGCGGCTGGTCGGCCCCAACTGTCCCGGCGTCATCAGCCCGGGCGAGGCCAAGGTGGGCATCATGCCGGGATACATCCACGCGCCCGGCCACGTCGGCGTCCTGTCCCGCTCGGGCACGCTGACCTACGAGGCGGTCCATCAGCTCACCAGCCGGGGCATCGGCCAGTCGACCTGCGTGGGGATCGGCGGCGACCCCGTTAACGGAACCGACTTCATAGAGGCGCTAGAGCTGTTCAACGAGGATCCGGACACGTTAGCGGTCGTTCTCATCGGCGAGATCGGCGGCGTGGCCGAGGAGAGGGCGGCCCAGTGGATCAAGGATAACATGAACAAGCCAGTCATCGCCTTCGTGGCCGGCCGGACGGCCCCCAAGGGAAAGCGTATGGGACACGCCGGCGCCATAATCGCCGGCGGCAAGGGTACCGCAGCGGACAAGATAGCGGCCTTTGAGGCGTGCGGGATACCGGTGGCGCCCACCCCAGCGGACATCGGGGAGACGATGGTACAGGCCCTGAAGGAACGCGGGCTGTATCAGCGGTGCCTCACCGTAAGGCGTTAGTAACGCCGCACTAAGGCCCCTTAGGTTGCGGGGAGTTCCTGGCGCACGCGTTCGAGCCCCTGGAATTCCCCGTACTCTTTTTTGAAGTACAGCTCCACCTTGCCCACGGGCCCGTTGCGCTGTTTGGCGATGATGATCTCCGCTATGTTCTTCTTTTCCGTCTGAGGCTTGTAATAGTCCTCACGGTAGATGAAGGCGACGAGGTCGGCGTCCTGCTCGATGGCGCCCGACTCCCTCAGGTCGGAGAGCAGAGGCCGTTTGTCCGTCCGCTGCTCCACGGCACGGCTCAGCTGGGAGGCCGCCACTACCGGCACCTCCAGCTCCCGCGCTAGGGCCTTCAGGGAGCGCGACACCTCGGAGATCTCCTGCTGCCTGCTCTCCGCCCTGCCGCGGGTGCGCATGAGCTGGAGATAGTCGATGATGATCATGCCCAGACCGTGCTCGGCCTTGAGCCGCCGGGCTTTGGCCCGTATCTCGAGGACGCTGAGGTTTGGCGTGTCATCGATGTAGATGGGCGCCTTGCTCAAGCGGCCCAGGGCGTCGGTGAGCTTGGGCCAGTCGGCCTCCGACAGGAACCCGCTCCGCAGGCGCTGGCTGTCCACGTGGGCCTCGGCGCAGAGGAGCCGCTGGGCCAGCTGCTCCCGCGCCATCTCCAAGCTAAAGATGAACACGGGTATCCCCAGGTTCACGGCCGCGTGACGGGCTAGGTTCAAGCACAACATGGTCTTGCCCATCGAGGGACGGGCGGCGATGACGATGAGGTCCGAGGGCTGCAGGCCGGAGGTCAGCGCGTCCAGGTCGCGAAAGCCGGTCGAAATCCCCGTGATGCCGCCTTTGGAGGCACACACCTCCTCAATGCGCTCCCAGGCGCTCAGCATCACGTCCTTGAGGTGGTAATAGCCGCCCGTGGCTCGGCGGCTGGAGATGCCGAGGATGGACCGCTCGGCGTCGTCTAGGATCTCCTCGACCTCCTCCTCCGCGGCGTAACCCCTCCGGGCTATCTCCGTCGCCACCTGGATCAGCCGCCGCAGGGTGGCCTTCTCCTGCACGATCCGCGCGTAATACTCCACATTGGCCGCCGTGGGGACGGCGTTGGCCAGGGTCGTGAGATAAGCGACGCCGCCGACCTCTCCTAGGAGCCCCCTCTGGCGGAGTTCCTCGGTGACGGTGATGATGTCTACGGCCTCCCCCTTCTCGAAGAGGTCCCGCATGGTCTCGAAGAGCTTACGGTGGGAGTCCTTGTAGAAGTCCTCCGGCGCCAGGAACTCGGTTTTGAGGATGGCCTCTTTATCGATCAGCATGGCCCCCAGAACCGACTGTTCGGCCTCCAGGTTCTGGGGGGGCACCCGCTCCAAGACGCTCACCGCTCTCCCTCCTCCGCAGCGGCGAAGACGTAAGCAGCGGCCTCGCGGACGTCGCTCACCAGGGCGACCTCTATGCCGCTGAGTCGTGGTGGCACGTCCTTGCTGTTCTCCCTGGGCACGAGCAGGAGTTTCATTCCCGCCTGCCGGGCGCCGTAAAGCTTCTCGTAGATCCCGCCCACGGGCTTGACCTTGCCCTGGATGGAGACCTCGCCGGTCACCGCCACATCCTGCCTGAGGGGCTTGCCCTCAAGGGAGCTTAATATGCAGAGGGTTATGGCCAGTCCCGCCGAGGGCCCGTCTATGAGCCCGCCGCCCACGACGTTGACGTGGACGTCGTAGTCCGTGAGGTCCTTCCCGGTGAGACGGCGGATGACCGAGGTGGCGTTGAACACCGAATCACGGGCCATGCTCCCGGCCGTCTCGTTGAACCTGACCTTCCCCTTGCCCCGCGCCGCGGCCGGGAAGGTGACGGCCTCGATCTCCAGGATGGAGCCCACGAAGCCGGAGACCGCGGCGGCGAATATCCTGCCCGTCTCCGGGCTCTGACCGGCGGTAACGTGAACGCTGGGCGACAGACGGCTGCTCTGGATCACCTCAAGGGCGTCCTGCGCGGTGACGCGGGGCCTGTCCCCTGCCGACCGCTGCAGGGCCAAGCCGTAGGCATCGGCGAGCAGCCCTATGGCCTTCCGCCCCTCGTTGGTGTACTCGCTGATGAGCTCGTGAACCCGCTCCTCCACGTCAGCATCGAGCTTGGCCGCAGCGCGCCGGGTTATCTCCCGTACGTGCTCGGGCGTGAGGGGCTCGAAGTAGATCTCCGCGCAGCGCGACCTGAAGGCGGGGCTTATGCTCTCCGGACGGCGCGTGGTGGCGCCGATCAACACGAAATCGGCCGGGGCGCCCTCCTCGAACAGCTTCCTGATGTACTTGGGGACCTGGGGGTCTGTGGGGTCATAATACGAGGAGTCGAACTTAACCCGCTTGTCCTCCAGCACCTTGAGGAGCTTGTTCTGCAGGATCGGGTCGAGCTCGCCGATCTCATCTATGAACAGGACCCCTCCGTGGGCCTCGGAGACGAGGCCCAGCTTGGGCTCGGGTATTCCGCCTTCGGCCAGGTCCCGCCGGGCCCCCTGGTAAATGGGGTCGTGCACCGAACCCAAGAGGGGGTTGGTAGCCTCCCTGGGGTCCCAGCGTAAGGTGCTGCCGTCGACCTCCACGAAGGGGGCCTCTGGGCTGAAGGGAGTGTGCTTCATCCGCTTAGCCGCCTCCAGCACGAGGCGGGCTACGGTGGTCTTCCCCACCCCCGGCGGCCCGTAGAGGAGGACGTGCTGGGGGTAGGGCGAGGCGATCTTGGCCAGCAGGGCCCTTATGGCCCGCTCCTGGCCCACCACCTCGTCCAGGCTGGCGGGGGTGAGCACCTCCAGGGCCGTCTTGGCCAGCTTGGTCTGCTCCATCTTCTCCAGCAGGGCCAGCTTCTTGAGGGTATGAGGGCTCTCCGGCCCGGAGCTCTCCTTGATAACCTGCAATCTTATCTCGCGGACATATTCCTCGTGACGCTCCTGCATCTTCTCGGCGATCTTCTTCTCGATGGCGTCCTCCACCGAGCGGCGGGCGATGATGTCGGCTATCTCCTCCTGGATCTCCTCCAGGACCTGTGGCAGCTCCTCGCGAGAGGGGACCTTGTCGATAGTGGGATCCTCGAAGACCAGCCTCTGCAGGGCCAGGACCTGCTGTTCTATCTCGCCGGACTTCATCGCCTGCAGGGCGTGCAGCTTGCCGGCCTTGAGCACGAGCCTGTCAGAGCCATAGAGCTCTGTCAGCATGCCGAACAGGGCGTTTACCTGCCGACGAAGCTGATCCTCGTCAGGCGGCCCGGCCTCTATGTCTTTGCCCCCTACCAGCTTGTGCAAGAATGCCTTCATCCTGTCCTCCCCTATTCGCCCTCCACCTCTACAGTGAGGGTCGCGGTGACCTCTGGATGCAGACGCAGGGTAACCCGGTGGCTTCCGGTGGCCTTTATGGGCTCCGCCAGCTCGACTTTCCTCTTCTCCAGCGGCACACCGAGCTCGGCGCTGAGCCTCTCCGCGATGTCCTTGTTGGTGACGGAACCGAAGAGCTTCCCGCCCTGGCCGGCCTTGGCCGATAACCGCAGGGTCAGCCCCTCTACGCGAGCGGCCAGCTGCTGGGCCGCGGCTAGCTCCTCAGCCTGCTTCCTGCGGGCCACCTTCTGCCTCTCCTGCAAGGCCCGTAGCTTACCCTCGGTGGCCTCCTCCGCCAGGCCCTTGGGGATCAGGTAGTTGCGCGCGTAACCATCGGCCACGGTGACCGTCTCACCGGCCCTGCCGAGGCCCTTGACGTCCTGAGTGAGGATAACCTTCACTTGATTCCCTCCCATCAAGTTCGCTGCCTCGACTCCAACATGGAGCGGAAGTCCAACACGATGTCAAAGAGCCCGACCCAGGTGATGATCTGGGTCACGAAGGGGACCATGAGCGCCCAGATCACGAGGGCGACCTTCAGGGGCTTGGCCACGCCCCAGCGCGTGAGGAGGTAATAGCCTAGGGCGAGGCCTTGAACCAGGAACAAGGTCCCGAAGAGGTAGAACAGGTTAATGGCCAGTTTCTCGTAAAGGCCGAGGCCGGTGCGCTGGAAGAGGAACCAGAAGATGTAGACGACTATGAGCCCCCCGACGGTAGGCGTCGGCAGTCGCCACTCTACGAAGGGGGGTAGCTGCGGTATGTCATAGCCGAGCCGTATCAGCACCAGCCTGCTGACCTGGTAGTTGATAAAGGCGTTGAAGACCGCCCCCAGCAGGAATCCCGCGGGCAGGAGCAGGGAGAGCACCTGGGTCATCTGGTCCACGGCGCCCTCCATCCTCTCCAGGGCCTCACCCTCCACCCCGATGGACCGGTAAAAGCCCACGGACATCTCCATGGAGCGCCGCATCGTCTCCACGGTGTCGGTGATGATGTTAATGTCCAACACCACCAACGACAGGACGAAGGAGGCGGCCAAAGATACCAATACGGCCACCGCCCCCAGGACCATCACCCTCCCAGAGGGCCAGCGCCTCCCGAACCCATAACCGAAGGCGAGTCCAATAGTTCCCGTGGTGAGCAGGATCGTCAGGGCCTGGAGGGGGCCCACGAAGGTCATCAAGAGAAGGCCGGCGACGACCACGGTCATGATGCCGATCCTCAGGCCGTGGCGCATTTGGATAATGATGATCGGCACCGGCCAGAGGAAGATTATGACAGCCCCCAAGATGGGGACGTAAAAGCCGATCAAGATGAGGGCCACCGCCATGGCGGCCAGTAGGGCGCCCTCAATAAGAGGTCTGGTCTTGGTCTCAGGCATCTAGTATGCCGCCCCTTTCACAACCTGCTGCGGCCCAGGAGTTGGCCGCAGTTGGCATATAGTAATACTCCCCGCCCAGGCAACAGGCGGGGATATAGTCTTCTGCATCTCGTATCCCTTTTCCTCCCCTGCGAGGGCGACCAAAATTTTTATGGCCTTGGGGAAAAGGACCAGGGGCGCCTCGGCGCCCCCGGGCTCACTCCACTGTAAAGGGGAGCAGGGCGATGTTACGGGCACGCTTTATGGCCCGGGTCAGCTGACGCTGGTGCCGGGCGCAGTTGCCCGTAATGCGCCGGGGCAGGATCTTTCCCCGGTCGGTGATGTACTTCCGTAGCCGCCCCACGTCCTTATAATCCACGACCTCGATCTTGTCAACGCAAAAGGCGCAAACCTTACGCTTTCCCTTTTTCCTGCGATCTTTTCTCGGCATATCAGCCCTCCTCTTGCCTAGAAGGGCAGGTCATCATCCTCCTCCTGCCCGACCTCTACTTCCCTACCGAAATCATCTCCCGGACCAAATCCCTCTCGGCTTTCCGACGGCCGGTCCAGGAAGCGCACGTTGTCCCCCACCACCTCAGCCACTCGTCTTCGCTGTCCGTCCTGGGTCTCGTAGGACCTGATCTGCAGGCGTCCCTCCACGGCCACCAGCCGACCCTTGCTAAGGTGGCGTGCGCAAGTCTCGGCTAGGCTTCGCCAGACCACTATGTTGATGAAGTCGGCCTGCCGCTCGCCCTGCTGGTTGGTGAAGGGCCTGTCGACGGCCAGGGTGAAGGTGGTGACTGGTACGCCAGACTGGGTGTAACGCGGCTCCGGGTCCCTGGTCAGCCGACCGATCAGGATGATCCGGTTGAGCATTTCAAACCACACCCCTCGTGGTTATTCATCCTCGCCCTGCCGGACGAGGAGATGGCGGATGACGTCATCGGCTATCCTCAGGACCCGCGTGAGCTCGGCGGATAACGCTGCGTCGCCGCTGAAGTTGACTACTACATAATAGCCCTCGCGGTAGCCCTTGACCTCATAGGCCAGCTTACGCGTGCCCCACTTGTCCACGTTATGGACGGTGCCCCCGTGGTTCTCGATGAGCTCGAGGAACCGGTCGACGGCCTTCTCCGTATTCGCCTCCTCCAGGTCGGGCCTGAGCACGAAAATGAGCTCGTAGTTCTGCACCATACATCACCTCCCCTCGGACTAGCGGCCCCGGCCAAGGCCGGAGCAGGGAATCAAGGCTTGGACACCTATTGATTATATCACCAACGGGCAGCCGCTTTCAACTTACGTTGAAGCGAAATTGGATCACGTCTCCGTCCTGTACCTCATAGTCGCGCCCCTCAAGCCTGACCATGCCGGCCTCCTTGGCCCGGGCCATGGAGCCGACCTCCATCAACCTCTGGGCCGGGATCACCTCAGCGGCCACGAACCCACGCGCCATGTCCGTATGGACCTTCCCAGCGGCCACTACGGCGGGCGTCCCCGCCTCGATGGTCCACGCCCTGGCCTCACGGTCGTTGGCCGTGATGAAGGTTATGAGGTCCAGCAAGGCGAAACTGGCCTTTATGAGCAGGTCAAGGGGCCTCTCCTCAAGCCCCCATTCGGACAGGAACTCCCTGCGCTCGGCGGGGTCGAGCTCGGAGAGCTCCTGCTCCAACGCGGCGGAGAGCACCACCACCGGGGCCTCGCCTACGGCCTCGCGTAGCTCTTCGACCAGGGACACCGGGCCCTCGAGCTCGTCCTCCCCCACGTTGGCGACGTAGAGCACCGGCTTGGCCGTGAGGAAGTCCTGCCGGTAAAGCCATTCCCGAGCCTTGGCGTCCAGCTGCAGCTCCCTGATGGCCTTACCGCGGTCCAGCTCCGCGCTCACGGCGGCGAGGGTCTCGTCCTGCCATCTGTACTCCGGGTCTCCGGTCTTGAGATGGGTCTTGAGGCGTTCACGCCGGCGCTCGATGGACTCGATATCAGCGAGGATCAGCTCGGTGTTGACGATCTCCACGTCCCTCGCTGGGTCCACCGGCCCGGCGGCGTGGCTCACGTCCTCTCGTTGGAAACAGCGGACCACGTGCAATATGGCGTCCGCCTCCCTGATGTGCGCGAGGAATCTGTTGCCCAACCCCTCGCCGCGGCTAGCGCCCTCGACCAGGCCGGCGATGTCGATGTACTTTATGGCGGCCGGGGTTACGCGAGCGGACCCGAAGATACGGGCCACGGCCTCAAGGCGATGGTCGTGGAGGGGGGCGATCCCGACGTTTGGCTCCACAGTGCTAAAGGGGAAGCTGGCCACGGCGGCACGCGCTCCGGCCAGCGCGTTGAACAGAGACGATTTCCCCACGTTGGGCAGGCCGACTATCCCCAGCTTCACGGCGAGCGCACCACCTCGACCACCCTCTTCTCGAACTTCTTGCGGGGTATCATCACGCTGCGGCCGCACTGCAGGCAGGTGATCCCGAAGTCCATGCCCGTCCGATATACCCGCCACGTGTCCCCGCCGCACGGGTGTTTCTTCTTCAGACGCACGACGTCCCCGATATGATACTGTCGTCGTTCCCGCACTTCAGTCCTTCCCCCCTTCGTCGCCGGAGTGCCTGCTGGTGATGCCGAAGGCGGCCCGGATCTTCGTGACCTCGGGCGGCACGATGACCTGCCGCGGGTAGGGGATCTCAATCCCCGCCTCGTCGAGGCCAATCTTGATACGCCGCTTCAGCTCCCGGCCCGCGGCCCACTGTTCTCCGGGCTTAACGCGCCCCCAGATGAGCACGGAGACGCCCGAGGCGCCAAGGGTGTTTACGCCGAGCACCTTCGGCCCCTCTTGAAAGGAATCCATCTCCGCCGCAGCCCGTTGGGTTATCTCCTCCAGGACCGAGAGCACGTGGTCGATATCCTCCTCATAGGCCACCTCCACCTCGAACATGACCCTGATGGGCCCGCGGGAGAGGTTGGTGACCTCTGAGATGGCCCCGTTGGGGATGATGTGTAGTTCACCGCTGAAACTGCGTATCTTAGTCACGCGCAGGCCCATCTCCTCGACTATGCCCTCCTTACCGTTCACCTTGACGTGCTCGCCGACGGCGAACTGGTCCTCGAA
>DFND01000004.1:723-843 GCA_002375895.1 Firmicutes bacterium UBA3576 | reverse complement strand
CCGACGGCGAACTGGTCCTCGAAGACGATAAAGAAGCCGGTGATCACGTCGCGAACCAGGTTCTGGGCGCCGAAGCCGACCGCCAAGCCCACGATCCCGGCAGCGGCCAGGACGCTCTCG
>DFND01000004.1:0-402 GCA_002375895.1 Firmicutes bacterium UBA3576 | reverse complement strand
CGGCAGCGGCCAGGACGCTCTCGATGGGCACATTGAACACCGAGAGGATGGACAGGATAACGATGAAGTCGATGACGTAGGTGACGACGCTTTTGACCAGGAGAGCCAAGGTACGGGCCCGTTTCTCGGCGAGGTATAACCGACGCTCGTCCAGTCGCGCAAGGAAGTAACGGTCGACCAGAGCCCTGGTCATCCGCTTGGCCACCACGGCGGCGACGATGATGACCAGTACACGGCCGAGGGCCTGCAGTATGCCCAGGAGGGCCTGGGCGGTGGCTTCGGAGTCGAGGAAGGACAGGTTCAGATCAGGCATGAGCTAATCCCCTCCCAGGTGCCGGCGAGCTGTCGCACTTGCGTCATGAGCCAGGGGCTGATGGTGTAAAAGGCCCGCAGGAAGAAGGG
>DFND01000016.1 GCA_002375895.1 Firmicutes bacterium UBA3576 | reverse complement strand
CCTTCATAACCGTGAGGAGGGTCACCAGGTCGCCGATGACGCGTCCCGCCTTGCCGCGGACGAGCTCCATCGTGTCCGGGTTTTTCTTCTGGGGCATGATGGAGGAGCCCGTGCAGTAGGCGTCGGAGAGCTCGACGAAGCCGAATTCCGAAGTCGACCACAGGATGAGCTCCTCGGCCAGGCGGCTCAGGTGCACCATCAGTATGGCGGCCGCGGACAGGAACTCCAGGAGGAAGTCGCGGTCAGACACGGCGTCCAAGCTGTTGGCGTAGGGCCTCGAGAACCCGAGCTCGCGGGCCGTCATCTCCCGGTCTATGGGGAAGGGGGTCCCGGCCAGGGCGCATGAGCCCAGGGGACACTCGTTCGCCCGTCTCAAGCAGTCTTCGATCCGGCCGCGGTCCCTCTCCAGCATGTGATAGTACGCCAGCAGGTGGTGGGCGAAGAGCACCGGCTGGGCCCGCTGCAGGTGGGTGTAGCCGGGCATAATCACGTCACGGTGGCGGTGGGCGAGGTTCACCAGCGCCGTCTGAAGCCGCTGGATCAGGCCCATGACCGCCTGGGCCTCTTTTCTAATGTACAGGTGCATATCCGTCGCCACCTGGTCGTTCCGGCTCCTAGCGGTATGCAGCTTGCCGCCCACCGGGCCCACTAGGTCGATGAGGCGGGCCTCGATGTTCATATGGATGTCCTCATGAGCCGGGTCGAAGGGGAACTCCCCCCGGTCGATCTCGTCTCTGATGCGGTGAAGGCCCGTGATTATGGTCTCAGCTTCCTCCTGGGAGAGGATGCCGCATGCGGCCAGCATACGGGCGTGGGCCTCGCTGGCGGCGATGTCCTCCTGGTAGAGCCTGCGGTCGAAGGATAGGGAGGCGGTGAAGTCCTCGGCTCCTCTGCCCGCATCGGGGCCGAAGCGCCCCCGCCAGGCCTTTTTCCCGGTCATTCGCCCGCCACCCCGAGCTGCTGGCCCTTCCTCTGTGCCCGGGCCTGCAAGACGGTCTCAAGCCCCCAGATCTTGATGAACCCCTCAGCCGCCGTGTGGTCGAAGGCGTCTCCTTCGTCGTAGGTGGCGAGGGCGTGGTCATAGAGGGAATAGGGGGACCTCCTCCCGACCACGTGGCAGGAACCCTTGTAGAGCTTGAGCCTTACGCTTCCCGTTACCCTCCCCTGGGTGTTGTCCACGAAGGCGCTGAGGGCCTCGCGGAGCGGCGAGTGCCAGAGGCCGTAGTAGGTGAGCTCGGCCAGCTTCGCCTCCAGGGCGGGCTTGAAGTGGAGCACCTCGCGGGTGAGACAGAGGTCCTCGAGCTGTCGGTGGGCTGAGATCAGTATGGTGGCCGCCGGGCACTCGTAGACCTCGCGCGACTTAATCCCCACCAAGCGGTTCTCTATGTGGTCGATCCGACCCACCCCGTGGGCGCCCCCGATGCGGTTCAGCCTGTCTATGAGCTCCACCAGGTCCATCTCCCTGCCGTCCAGGCTCACGGGCACGCCCGAGCGGAAGCCGACGGTGATGTACTCGGGCTCCGCCGGCGCCTCCGTGGGATCGACGGTCCAGGCGAAGGCCTCCGGGGGAGGCTCTGCCCAGGGGTCCTCGAGGACGCCGCACTCGATGCTCCGGCCCCACAGGTTCTGGTCTATACTGAAGGGGTTATCCACGTCCACGGGGATCGGGATGCCGTGGTCCTGTGCGTAACGGATCTCCTCCTCCCGGGACATGGCCCATTCGCGCACTGGGGCGATGACCTCCAGGTCCGGGTCCAGGGCCGCGATGGAGAGGTCGAACCTCACCTGATCGTTCCCCTTGCCGGTGCAGCCGTGGGCCACCACCTTGGCGCCCTCCTCTTGTGCCACCTCCACGAGCAGACGGGCGATAAGGGGCCTGGCCAAGGCCGTGGAGATGGGGTAGACCCCCTCGTAAAGGGCGTTGGCCTTGAGCGCCGGCGCGATGAAGTCGCGGGCGAACTCGGCCCTGGCGTCCACCACGTGACAGCGGAGGGCTCCGATGCCCAGGGCCTTCTGTCGCACGAAGTCCCAGTCCCCCCCTTGCCCCAAGTCCACCACCAGGGCCACTACCTTATACCCGTACTTCTCCTCCAGCCACTTGATGCACACCGATGTGTCCAGTCCTCCGGAATAGGCCAGGACGACCTTCTGCATGTCGAGCCCTCCCCACCAAGATTTGTCTCAGATTTATGCAGTGATATGCATTATTATACTAGCAGTGGGTCGGAATTCCTGCCGGCGGCCGTGAGAAATTCGCGGTTAGAGTGCATGGGCCGCCCGGAGACGTCTTGGGCCCGTCCTGGCTGTTGTGGAAGGGGCTACCCCTACTCTGCTATAATAATCCCCAGGGAGGGGTTTCCTTGCGCGAACACGAGCGGGCCATGCGAGAGATGGTCCTCGGGTCGCTGCTCATCGGCCTGGTGGCCGGCGGCGGCCTGTTAAAGTTGGCGCCTCTGCCTTCCGTCCCCGTGCTCGCCTTCGACCTGGGGACGGGCGTGATCTACGCCGGGGCCTGCCTCCTCGGCCCGCGGGTCGGCGGAGTGATAGGGTCCGTGGGGTCGGCCCTCGGTGAGGTCTTGGTGGGGAACTACTCCCTCGCGCCGCTGACCTTCTTCATCCGCGGGGGAGAGGGGTACCTGGTGGGGCTCCTCTCAACCGGGCGCGGGGGCGTGCAGGACGCCATGGCGATGGCCCTCGGGGCCCTCGCCATGACCGCGGGGTTCACGCTGACGGCGGCCTTTACCGGCGGGTTGCGGGCGATGCCTCTCCTCCTGGCCGAGAGCAGCGCCAGAGGCCTCGGGGGGATACTCCTGGGCACGGCCCTGTGTTTCGCGGCCCGGTTGATATATCCCGACGTGTTGAGATACAGGTCTTGAGGGAGGATAACCTATGGCTGGGGAAATGAAGCCGGGCAAGATCCCGGCTGAACTGTTACGCTCTAGGGTGCTCGCCTACACCGGGGTCAGGAGGGACGACGTTCTAGTACACGCGGCCCTGGGGGAGGACTCGGCTGTGATCGACTTCGGCGAGGAGGTGTGCGTCCTCTCCTCCGACCCCATCACCGGCGCCGGGCAGGAGGTGGGCTGGTTCGCCGTGCACATCGCCTGTAACGACGTGGCCTCCAACGGCGCGACGCCGGTGGGGGTCCTGCTCACCATCCTGGCCCCGCCTGATTCGTCCCTGGATGCCGTCGAGGAGGTCATGACTAGCGCCGACCGGGCCTGCCGGGAGCTGGGCATCGAGATCCTGGGCGGGCACACGGAGGTCACCGCGGACCTGCCGGCGCTGATCGTGTCCACGACCGCGGTCGGAAGGGCCCCGAAGGATAAGCTGGTCACCTCTGCGGGCGTCCTGCCGGGCGATGACATCGTGCTTACCAAGGGGGCCGGGCTCGAGGGCACGGCCATCCTGGCCATGGATTTCGCGGAGAGGCTGCGGGGGCGGGTGGAGGAGGACATCCTGGAGAGGGCGGCCGGGTTGCTCAGACGTCTCAGCGTCGTGCCGGAGGCCCTCGTGGCCCGTGAGCTGGGCGTTCACGCTATGCACGACGTCACCGAGGGCGGGGTCCTCGGCGCGGTGTACGAGATGGCCGAGGCGGCGGGGGTGGGCGTGGAGATCTGGCGGGAGGCCATACCGCTGCTGCCCGAGACCGGGGTAATATGCCAGGCGCTCGAGGTAGATCCCCTGAGGCTCATCGGCAGCGGCGCCATGCTCATGGCCACGGACGACGGTAGGCGGTTGGTGCAGGAGCTCGAGAGGGCGGGGATCGAAGCCCGGGTTATCGGGAGGGCTCTCGGCTCCACCTACAGGGTGCTCCTCCCCCGGCCTGGGGCTTCGAGTTCGGAGGCCAAGGCCATAGAGCCCCCTGCGGGCGACGAACTCTGGCGTCTCCTGGAGGCTCTCAAGGAGTAGGTGATGGGCTTGGTCTCCGTTCTATGCGTGGTAGGTTACAAGGACGTCGGCAAGACGACGGTCATGGAGGGGCTGATAAAGGCCTTCACTGAACGCGGCCTCAGGGTCGGCACCGTCAAGCACCACGGCGGCGGAGGCAGCTTCGAGCCTCCCCTGGTGGACACCGCCAGGCATCGTCGGGCCGGCGCCGCCTGCAGCCTCGTGTCTTCACGGCACGGCTGGTCGCTGGTAGTGGAGGAGGAATGGCCTCTCGAGCGCTTGTTGGAGCTTGTCGGGGCCTTGGGCGTGGATCTTGTGCTGGTCGAAGGGTACAAGCGAGCCCCGTACCCCAAGGTGGAGGTGGTGGGCCCCGACGGGAGGCGCGCCTGCCTCGGCGACCCGCACCTGCTGGCGGTGATCGGGCCGGCGACGGCCGAGGTGCCCCGTTTCGACCGCGATGAGGTCGGCAAGCTGGCCTCCTACGTGCTCGAGAGGGTGACGTGAGATGGTGGGGGGCGCCGTCCTGGCGGGAGGCCGGAGCTCGCGGATGGGTACGGCTAAGGCCGGGCTGGCCTTCGGGCAGAAGACCCTGCTGGAGCTGTCGGTTGACAGGCTTCTTCAGCTGGCCTCGCCCGTGTGGGTGGGGGGGGCGGGGGGGGGGGACTTCCCGGGGGCCCGGG
>DFND01000007.1:2500-5541 GCA_002375895.1 Firmicutes bacterium UBA3576 | reverse complement strand
TATCCCATAACCCCGCAGACTGATATAGTGCAGTACTTCTCCTCCTTCGTCGCCGATGGCCTGGTGCAGACCGAGTTCATCCGGGTGGAGTCGGAACACAGTGCCATGAGCGCGGTGGTCGGCGCGGCCGCATCAGGCGTGCGAGCTATGACGGCGACCTCCGCCAACGGGTTGGCCCTCATGTGGGAGGTCCTCTATATTGCGGCCTCGACCAGGCTCCCCATAGTCATGCCCGTAGTCAATCGGGCCCTCTCGGGCCCCATTAATATCCATTGCGATCACAGCGATTCCATGGGGGCCAGGGATTCAGGGTGGATACAGCTGTACTCCGAGAACGCCCAGGAAGCCTACGATAACATAATACAGGCCGTCCGCATAGCGGAACACCCGGACGTCTTGCTGCCGGTGATGGTCTGCCTGGACGGCTTCATTATCAGTCACGCCTTGGAGAACATCGAGGCCTTAAGCGATGCTACCGTGCGCAGGTTCATAGGAGAATGGGTCCCCGCAGCCTCGCTCCTTGACGTCGACAGGCCGATTACTGTGGGGCCGCTGGACTTGTACGACTACTACTTCGAGCACAAGCGCCAGCAGGCTGAGGCCATGATGAGGGCCGGCAAGGTTATCGAGGAGGTTGCCGAGGAGTTCGCCGCCATCAGCGGACGGCATTACGGTTTCCTGGAGGAGTACCGTATGGACGACGCCGCTATTGCCGTCATCGTGCTCGGCTCCACGGCGGGTACTGCCAAAGTGGCGGTGGATAGCCTGCGCAAATCAGGCATCAAGGCGGGGTTGATCAAGCTGCGTACTTTCCGGCCCTTCCCGGCGGGCGAGCTAAGGCGGGCCCTCGCGGGAGTGAAGGCGGTGGCGATTATGGACAGGGCGGACAGCTTCTCCGCCATGGGAGGGCCCGTGTTCGCAGAGGTCCGGTCCGCCCTTTACGAAGCGGACCATCGTCCGCCGTGCTTTAACTTTATCTACGGCCTGGGCGGGAGAGACGTGGGCCTGGAAGATATCATCGAGGTGTACACCTACCTGCAACAGGCCGAGGAGGACCCGGAGGGCCTGGTCACGGTCCACTACCTCGGCGTGAGAGAGTGATTGGAGGGAGAAGAGGATGGCGACCCTCAGAGAACTGACCGCCCTGCCGGAAGCCCTAAGCCCCGGCCATAGGCTCTGTGCGGGTTGCGGCGCCTCAATCATCGTGCGACAAGTGTTGAAGGCCGCGGGCAACACGCCGGTGGTCGTTGCCTGCGCGACTGGGTGCCTTGAGGTCACGACCACCATATATCCCTACACTGCTTGGCGGTGCTCTTTCATCCATAACGCCTTTGAAAACGTAGCGGCCACTATAGGCGGCGTGGAGACGGCGTACAGGGTCCTGAAGAAAAAGGGCAAGATAAAGGAAGACATCAAGTTCATAGCCTTCGGCGGGGATGGCGGCACCTTCGACATCGGGTTCCAGTCCCTGTCCGGGACCATGGAGCGGGGACACAACATCCTGTACGTATGCTACGACAATGAGGCATACATGAATACGGGCATACAGAGGTCAAGCGCCACGCCCAAAGGGGCCAGCACGACGACCAGCCCCGCGGGGAAGGTCGTTCCGGGCAAGCCGGAACACCGGAAGGACTTGACGGCGATCATGGCCGCCCATAACATCCCCTACGTTGCGCAAGCTTCACCCAGCCACTGGCGGGATCTCATCCGGAAGGCCGAAAACGGCCTTAGCGTGGACGGCCCGGCCTTCCTGAACGTCCTGTCACCCTGTCCTCGTGGCTGGCCCAGCGAGACGGACAAGACCATCGAGATAGCTAGGCTGGCCGTGGAGACCAACTACTGGCCGCTCTTTGAGGTCGAAGACGGCAAGTGGAGGCTTACCTATAAACCGCGGAAGAAGGTCCCGCTGGAGGACTGGCTCAGGATGCAGGGGCGATTCCGTCACCTCTTTAAGCCGGAGAACGCGGCGGTGCTGGAGGAGCTGAAGGCCTTCGTCGACGCGCAGTGGCGGGCGCTCCTCGAGCGCTGTGGAGAGCAGGAATAACTGGGGTCGAGGAGTGGTACAGTGGGCAATGTTCGAGTGAGATTCGCCCCGTCCCCGACGGGATACCTGCACATAGGCGGGGCGCGAACCGCACTCTTTAACTGGCTATGGGCACGCAAGAACGAAGGAAGCTTCATCTTAAGGATAGAGGACACCGATCTGAAACGGTCGCGCGAGGAGGCCCTCGGCTCCATCTTGGATAGTCTCAGGTGGTTGGGCTTGGACTGGGATGAGGGGCCAGAAAAGGGCGGTCCGGCCGGCCCCTACTTCCAATCGGAGCGGATCGAACTCTACCGCCAGCACGCGGAGCGGCTGTTGGCCTCGGGCCGAGCGTACCACTGCTACTGCAGCCCCGAGGAGCTGACTGAGCGCCGCGAGGCGATGCGCAGGGAGGGTAAGGCCCCGCGTTACGACAGACGGTGTCGTGACTTGACGCCTGAGGAGAGGAGGGCGCTGGAGTCTGCGGGCAGGAGGTCCGCGTTGAGACTGAAGGTGCCTGATACGGGCACGACGGTGGTACGAGATGTGATCCGCGGGCAGGTCTCCTTCGATAACAGCTCTATGGACGATATCGTTATAATGAAATCGGACGGGATGCCCACCTACAACTTCGCCTGCGTGGTGGACGACGCCACGATGGGTATCACTCATGTTATACGCGGGGAGGAGCACCTGTCCAATACGCCCAAACAGCTTCAGATTTACGAGGCTCTGGACCTTAGGCCGCCGGTCTTCGCACACGTGCCGATGATCTTGGCGCCCGATAGGTCCAAGCTCAGCAAGAGGCACGGGGCTACGGCGGTGGAGGAGTTCAGGGAAGACGGGTACTTGCCCGAGGCGCTGGTGAACTACCTCGCCCTGCTGGGCTGGTCGCCGGAGGGTGGGGAGGAGATTATCGGCCGCGCCCAGATGATCGAACAGTTCGACCTGGACCGAATCTCCAAGACCGCGGCGATATATGACATCAAGAAGCTCACATGGATAAACGGCCACT
>DFND01000024.1 GCA_002375895.1 Firmicutes bacterium UBA3576 | reverse complement strand
GGGCACAGGGTCCGCCCCACCCCCTCAATGGCGATGACGGCCTTGAGCAGGAGGGCGTAGTCGGGCCCCAGCCTTATGCGGTGGCGGTTGACGAGAAGGAACAGCTGTCTTAGCAGTTCACCCAGGTTAATTTGACCGAGCGAGCGGCGGTAGTGCTGCTCGACGACCTCCATGAGGTCACGAGACAGGCGGTCCTCGTTGACCTCCTCGGCGTCACGGGCAACCCTCAGTACTACGCGGGTTAACCGCGGGTAATTTCGAGTGACGATGGCCAGGAACATCTCGCCGAGGTCCCGCTTCATAGCCTCGGTGACCCACCCGACCATGCCGACGTCGATGATCCCCAACCTGTTTCCCCGTACCACCAGCAGGTTCCCGGGATGGGGATCGGCGTGGAAGAGGCCGTCCTCGAAGACCTGCTTGATAAAGGCGTCCACTATGGTGAGGGCGAGACGACGTTTCTCCTCGGCGGAGGCGCGCCATTCGTTTACGGCCGTGCCCTCGATGAGCTCCTGGGTAACTACCTCCCTAGAGCTGTATTGAAGATAAACCCGCGGGAACTTCACCTGGTCCCAGCCGCGGAAGTTCTCGCGGAAGGTGATGAGGTTACGGGCCTCCCTCTCGAAATCGAGCTCCCGGGAGATGACGGTGGCGAACTCCTCCACCAGCCCAACCGGGTCGTAAAGGCGGGCCCCCCTGATCCTCGCCTCAGCCGCCCGCGCCAAGGCCTCCATGATCCGGATGTCGGCCTGAATCTTGCGCCTGATCCCCGGCCTCTGGACCTTCACCACCACCTGCACCCCGTCCAACCGCGCCAGGTGCACTTGGGCCACAGAGGCCGAGGCCAGGGGCTCGCGGGAGAACTCCTCGAAGATGGACTCCGGGTCGTCGCCGAGGCTCGCTCTGATCTGTTCGGCTATGGCCTCGTAGGGCACCGGCGGCACCTGGTCCTGAAGACGCTCGAGCTCCTCGATGATATCCGGGGGCAAGATGTCCGGCCGAGTGCTGAGGAGCTGGCCCAGCTTGACGAAGGTGGGGCCCAACTCCTCCAAGGCCATCCGTATCCTCTCCGCGGTGTTGGCGCCACGTTGCCGCGCGCGCCTTCTCCTAACCACCACGCCGGGCAGGTTGAGCCTGGCCACCAGGTCCTCGAATCCGTAGCTGGCCAGTACGGTCGCGATCTCCCTTACCCTGCCCAAATCGCCGATGCTGAGCAAGCCCTACTCCTCCCGCGCGCGCAGGATCATATCCCTCATCTGCTCGAAGGTGAGGCCGCCTACGTACTTCTCCCTTATCACACCGTTGGCGTCGATGACGAAGGTGGTCGGGATGAACTCCACCAGGTACTGCTGGGCGACCGCAGCGTCCCGGTCCAGGGCGACGGGAAAGCCGTATCCCCCGTCCGTGAGAAGGGCCTTCACGGCGGCGGGGTCCTCCCCGATGTCCACGGTGAGCACCACCACATCATCGGGCGCCCACTCATAGAGCCTCTGGATCTCGGGCAGCTCCTCTACGCAAATGGGACAGGTGGTGCGCCAGAAGTTCACGAAGACCACCTTGCCTCTGTAGTCCGAGAGCCGCACCTCTCCCCCCGCCAGCAGGGACAGGGTGAAATCGGGCGCCCTCTGACCTACCTCCGCGCCAACCGGCGCCATCTCGTCCTTTGCTATCGACCAACCTACGATAATGAGAAAAAGGCCGGCTAACAACCAAACTGCAAGGACCAATGCTCTCCTCAGGCCCACCTAGAACTCCTCCCGTCTCCTTTTTCTTCATTATACCTTGACGGCGCGAAGTTACGAAAGGCCAAGGGCTGTTTGAAGTCGACGAGTATATGCCGAGAGGGCAACCGAAAGAATAAAGACAGGAGGTGAAGTGGAGATGTCCCTCGAGGAATTCAAACGGACGCTGGCCCAGAAGGTCCAGGAGGCGAAGAGTCAAGGCATCCCGGAAAGCACTATGAAAGCGGGGATCATTCACTTGGCTGACGTGGTGATGAATTTCGATAAGCCGGCCACCCAGGAAGAGGCTCTGGTCCAGGAGCTCTGGAACGAGGCCAACGCCAAGGAAAAGGAGATCTTGGCCGGGCTAGTGTTACGGCTGGCCGGGGAGGATTTCAAGTAATAGGGGGGACCGCTTAAACGGTCTCCCCCTACAACTTCAGCCTCGCCACCGGGAGGAAGCTCGAGCCGACCACGGCCATGGAGACCGTACCGCCTGAGAGCCGGGCCAGTTCCCTGCGTACGCCATCCTCCTCCGGCGCTGGCACGGCCAGAACCAGCGACACCGCTCTGGCGAAGCTCTTATCCAGCACCCGGAGCGAGCGAGAAGCCACGAGATGCTCGATCTTGCCGTAGAGAGAGTAGTCCAGTTCCAAACGTAAATGGATGTGCCGGACCATCCTGACAGGCTCTGCTGCCCTCAATCCCTGTAGGGCAGCTCTGCTATAGGTGCGAGCCAACCCGCCCGCTCCTAACAAGATGCCCCCGAAGTAACGCGACACCACCACTACCACGTTGGTGAGGTCGCTCCGTCTGATCGCCTCCAGTACGGGCATCCCCGCCGTCCCTGCGGGCTCGCCCGCGTCCGAGGACTTTTGGGTCGGCACCTTGACCCCCACCCGGTAGGCGTAGACGTTGTGGGTGGCGTCCGCGTACTCCCGCCTGATCTCGTCGACGAAGGAAAGGGCCGCTGCCTCGTCCTCCACCGGACTGACATTGGCTATGAACCGCGACCTCCTCTCCTCGAGCTCCGCCGTGGCCCTCCGGCGTACGGTGACGTACAACGGCCTCACCTCCGCATAACCCGCCCGAACGGGGGAAGGATATAACTGCTATCGGCACCGAGGGGGTGTTGACGACGTTGATCAGACGCAGAATGCATATCGCAGGCCGTGAGATTGAGTTCAGCTCCATGGGCCCGGGTAAGCCCCTCGCCGCATGGTGTCCGCTGCACCACTCAGACTCGCCGACGCTCACCCTTGACCCGGCGACCGGTTTCTTCCGCTGTCGCTCGTGCCGAGCCAGGGGAAAGAGACACCTGCTTCTCATCGTATCCGACAAGCCCGGTGGCACGACCAAGAGCAAGGCGCGATGATCGGCGCCCCCTAGCGTCCTCTCCATGAAAGGAGAAGAGCCGGCCGGGCGCGGGCGTCGAGCTGCTCTCGCGCCGGGGCCGGCTACCCCGCTAGCCCAGGTACCTCTTGGCCAGCTCCACGTAAGCCGAAGCGCTCGCCTGCACCCACCACAACGACTGGCCTGAGAGCTCCTTCTTGACCTCCGCCGGAGCGCCGACTGCCAGGTGCCTCGCAGGTATGACCGTACCTTCCCTGACTACGCTTCCCGCCGCGACCATGGCCTCCTCCTCCACCACCACGTTGTCGAGGACCACGGCGTTCATACCCACCAGGGCGCCCCTCTTGATGGTGCAGTTGTGGAGGACGGCGCCGTGGGCCACGGTCACGTCGTCGCCGATCACGGTGCTGCCGCCCGGCAGGACGTGAACTACCACGTTGTCCTGTATACTGGTCCTCTCGCCTACCTCTATGGGGCCGAAGTCACCCCTCAACACGGCCCCGAACCAGATGCTGGCCCCCCTCTTGACGGTGACATCCCCTATCAGAGTGGCCCCGGGAGCCACAAAGGCCCCTTCCTCCACCTTCGGCCTCTTGCCCTCGAACTCTACCAACAACCGTCATCCCTCCTGTGTGTAAGCGTTCCTCCCGCTCCCAAATATGTTCCACCTCCTCCCTATGCTTCCCTCCAGCCGCGCTCCGGACCCGAGGTCCCATCGCCCACCTCAGCACAATGGTATAAATGCTCAAAGATTCATAATTATATGGCAGGAGTTCTGGTAGAAGATGGCGAAGCTGGCCGTGGGTGTGCACAGCGTGAGGCGCCCACGGGCGCCAGCATACGTATGTTGAAGACAAGGAGAGCCTTTGGCCGGAAGGGAGTGTGCACAGGATGTCTACCAAGGCTGAAGCCCTGAGAGACTTCGCCGAATACGTCAACCCCATGAAGGTCCGGACCCTCCGTCACGCGGGGCTGGACATCATCGAGGGAAGGAGAGAGGGCGCGAGGATCTGGGATCTCGATGGGCGGGAGTATATCGACTGCATCACCTCGGCGGGAAGCTTCAACGTGGGCCGACGAAATCCGGTGATCATCGAGGCCCTCAAGGAGGCCTTGGACGAACTCGACCAGGGCGTCTTCCTGATCTGTAGTAGGGCCAAGGCCGAGCTGGCCCGGCGGCTCGCCGAGATCACCCCTGGCGACCTCAAGATGACCATGTTCGGCGTCAGCGGGGGCGAGGTCGTGGACTTCGCCATCAAGCTCGCCCGCGGCTACACCATGCGGCCCGGGATCGTGTCGGCGGAGAGGTGCTATCACGGACACACGGGCTTCGCCCTCTCGGCCATAGGAAGGGAGGTCTATCGGGCCCCCTTCGAGCCGCTCATGCCCGGATTCTCCAGGGTGCCCTTCGGCGACGCCGAGGCCCTGGAGGGCGCCGTCGGGCCGGACACGGCCGCCGTCATCCTGGAGCCCGTCCAGGGGGAGGGGGGCATCCGCATCCCGCCGCGGGGTTACCTCCAGCGAGTCAGGGAGATCTGTGGTCGCCACGGGGCGCTGCTGATCCTGGACGAGATTCAGACCGGGTTCGGCAGGACCGGCAAGATGTTCGCCTGCGAGCACGAGGGGGTCGTCCCGGACATCATGACCGTCGGCAAATCCCTGGGGGGCTCCGTGTACCCCATCACCGCCACTATCTTTCGCGGGGAACTCGGTGACTTCCTCATCGCCAACCCCTTCATCCACCTCTCCACCTTCGGCGGCTCCGACCTCGGGTGTGTAGTTGGCCTCCGGGTCATAGATTACATCCTCGAACACGATCTCCCGGCCAGGGCCAGCAGGATGGGGGAGCGTTTCGCGAGGGGTTTCGAGACGCTCCTGGAGAGGTACCCCGATATCCTGGTGGAAGTCCGCCAGCTGGGCCTGATGATGGGGCTGCTGTTCTCCGAGGACAGCCTGGGCCCACGTATGAGCTACCAACTGGCTCAGAACGGCGTCATGGCCATATTCTCCGGCAACGAGCCCAGCGTGATGCGGTTGATGCCCCCCCTGACCATTACCGAAGAAGAGGTGGACCTCGTTCTCGAGGCGCTGGATAAGTCCATGCAGGCCATAGTGAAGGGGGGTAACTAGATGGCTACCAGCGAGGAGATCGTGGAGGCCCTGCTCGATTACCAGGTTCAGTGCAACAACAACCAACGCCTGAGGCGAATGCAGCGCGACTGGACCCGTCGCCTTCACTTCATAGCCGAGGACACCGGCGACGTGTTCACCATGGAGGTGGTGAGGGGAGAGATAGTCTCCGTCGGAGCCGGCCGGTGGGGAGAGCCGGACATCGTGGTCACCGCCTCCAGCGAGGACCTCTGTGACATGTTCTGGGGAGACCTGAACCCAAGCCAGAAGTACCTGCGGGGGGAGATAAAGGTCAAGGCCTCCCAGGAGGACGTGATGCGGCTGGACGCCATCACCATGATCATCTGGCCCGAGACGTAGCCGGGCTCTCGCGCCCTGGACGAGGGAGAAGGCACCCCGAGATCTGAGGAGGGGGATCCTATGAAGCTGAGGCGACAGGTGCCCCGTCGAACTGTGATATCATCCGGCGCCGGGCTGGCCCTGGCCACGGTGGCCTATACCTCCAACATGCAGGTGGCGTCCTATGTAGCGGGGGACTCGGCCTGGATCGCCATCTTGACGGCGGGGATAATCTCCATCTTCGCCTCCTTCTGCTTCTCAGAGCTCGTGGGGATGTACCCCACGGCCGCCGGGATCAAGCTGTTCATCGAGAAGGCCTTCAACGAGCGAGCCGCCCTGATCCTGGCCGGGCTGTACGTCACCATAAGCGTCTTCGTGGTCGGGGCCGAGACCTACATCCTCTCTAACGTCTTCCAGGCCGCCGTGCCCGGCGTCCCCATGCTGTTCTGGATTTTCCTGATCCTGACCATCATCGCCCTGATGAACATCCGGGGGATAACCCTGGCTGGCAACGCCCAGGACCTCACCGCCTACTTCATGTTCGCCTCCCTCCTGGCCGTCTCGCTCTACGCCCTGTTCAGGGGCGGCTTCGCCCTCGAGAGCCCCCTCCAACCCGGGGAGCCCATGGGGTTTCTCCAGGCCGTGGCCGTCGGGATCTTCCTGTACCTGGGCTTCGAGTGGGTCACGCCCCTGGTGGAGGAGGTCACCGACTTCAAGCTCATACCCCAGGGGATGCTCGGCGCCGTAGGGCTCCTGGCCGTGACCTACGCCCTCTTCAGCGTGGCCATGACCTCCACGGTGGCCAAGGAGCTCCTGGCCTCGACCCCCATCCCCCACGTCCTCTTCGCCCGGGAGATCTTCGGCCCCGTGGGCGTGGGCTTCATGCTCCTCATGAGCCTGGTGGCCTCCATCACCACCTTTAACGCCGGGCTGATGACCGCCTCCAGGTTCGTCTACGCCCTCAGCCGGGACCGGGCCCTCCCGGTGGCCCTGAGCCGGCTGCACCCGTCATACGCCACCCCGTGGGCGGCGATCCTGTTCCTCTTCCTGATAGCCGGTACTGTTTCGATGGCCATCTATCTCACCGGGGCCTATAAGGTCCTCATCTTCATGGGGGCGGCCGTGGAGTGCATCCTCTACGTGGTGGTCGCCCTGGCCGTGCTCAACCTGAGGAGACGCGAGCCCGGCCGCGAGCGGCCCTTCCGGATCCCCGGCGGCCCGACGATCCCGGTGGTGGTGGCCCTCATCTACGGGGCCCTGCTGCTCTTGGTCTTCGTGCCCGACCCGTCGAACCCCGGCGATGCGCCCGAGCAGCTGGCCGCCCTGGTTACACTCGTGCTGACCCTGGCGGGTATAGCCCTCTACGTGTTCCTCGGGGTGCCCCGCCTGCGCGCGGCCTACGCGGCCAGGCGAGCCGCCAGGAGACGACGCCGGCCGCGCAGGCCCAAAGACACGTCCGCTAACTGATGAGGGGGTGATACAAGTGGGCTACTTCCGTGATACCGAGCACCTCTACGAGGTCCTGGGGGCCTTCTTCGACGAGGTCCGGTTCCACCCGGAGATGGGACCCCGCCTCAGGGAATCGCGTCTGGTCGTCCGCTTCGTGTACACCGATCCGGAGGGCGTGGTCACCATCAACTTCGTCGACCCCCCGCAGGAGGAGGGGGCCTTCGGCTTTTACGAGTTCGGGGAGGAGGTCACGCGGGAGCCCGACGTTACTATGAAGCAGTCAGCGGACTTCAGCCACCGCTTCTGGCACGGCAAGGTGAACGTTATCAGGGCCCTCGCCACCCGGCAGATAGTGGCCAGTGGCTCCGTCCAGAAGGCCCTGAAGCTGCTGCCGGCTATACGGCCCTCCTTCGCCCTCTACCCCGAGGTCTTGAGGAGGCTCGGCTACGAGGAGATGATATTGTGATGGACCGCCGAGAGATGCTGGAGACCATGCAGCTCATCCGGGAGTTCGAGCTGGCCGTGGCCCGGGGGGTGGAGGAGGGCGAGGTGCCGGGAATGGCCCACCTCTGCGTGGGCCAGGAGGCCGTCGCAGTGGGGGTTGCGGCCGCCCTCGCGCCGTCGGACTTCATCTCCTCGACGCACCGGGCCCACGGCCACTGTCTCGCCCGGGGCGTGGACCCGGCCCGCATGATGGCCGAGATCTACGGCAAGGAGGCCGGATTGTGCGCCGGCAGGGGCGGTTCGCTCCACGTCATGGACAGGGAGCTCGGGATCCTCGGGGCCAATGGGATCGTAGGGGGCTCGTCCCTCCTGGCCGTGGGCGCGGGCCTGGCCATAAAGTCGAGAGGCGGCCGCGCGGTCTCCGTCTGCTTCCTCGGTGACGACGCCACCAACATCGGCTTCTTTCACGAGGCCATTAACCTGGCCGCCCTGTGGCGCCTGCCGGTGGTGTTCGTCTGTGAGAACAACGGGTACGGGGTCACCACGCCCGTGCGGGTGCACTCCGCCGTGGAACCCATGGCCAGGAAGGCCCGGGCCTACGGTATCCCCGCCGTTACCGCAGACGGTAACGACCCCGAACAGGTGAGACAGGTCACCGCCCGGGCCGTGGAGAGGGCCAGGTCCGGACAGGGCCCCACCTTCCTGGAGTTCACCGTCTGGCGGTGGCGCGGCCACTACGAAGGGGACCCCGATACCTACCGGGATGCGGAGGAGAAGAGGGCCGGCGAGGCCCGCGACCCCATCGCCGCCCTGCGCGCGCGTCTCCTGGAGAGGGGTGAGGTGACCGAAGGGGAACTGCGTGAGATGGAGGGACGGGTGCGCAGGAGGATCCAGGCGGCAGTAGACTTCGCCAGGAGGGCACCCGACCCCGACCCCTCGGAGGTCGGCCGGGATGTGTATGCCGCCGGCGGCCCGCCGCCCTCCGAGCCGCCTCCAGGCGATAGGTGGCTCACCACCTCCGAGGCCATACGGGAGGCCATCGCGTCCGAGATGCGCCGCGACCCGCGGGTGGTGGTCCTGGGCGAAGACGTGAGGTTCGGCTTCTTCGGGGTCACGACGGGGCTGGTCGACGAATTCGGGGAGGACCGCGTGCTCGACACCCCCATCAGCGAGAACGCCATAGTCGGCGGCGCCGTGGGGGCGGCCCTCGCCGGGCTGCGGCCCGTGGCCGAGGTGATGTTCCAGGATTTCCTGGCCGCCTGTTTCGACCCCATCGTGAACCAGGCCGCGAAGCTGCGATACATGTCCGGCGGCCAGTGCGCGGTACCCCTGGTGGTGAGGTCGCCGGGAGGGGCCGGCCTGGCCTTCGGGGCCCAGCACTCCCAGAGCCTGGAGGCCCTGTTCATGAACGTGCCCGGCCTGCGGGTGGTGGTGCCCTCCAACGCCTACGACGCCAAGGGCCTGATGATCACGGCCATTCGGAGCGACGACCCCGTCCTGTTTCTGGAGCACAAGCTCCTGTACTTCGCCGACTCGCCGGTGCCCGAGGAGAGCTACGCCCTTCCCTTCGGCAAGGCCGCTGTGAGGAGGGAGGGCCGCGACGTGACGGTAGTGGCCCTGGGCACCATGGTACACCTGGCCCTGGAGGTGGCCGAGGAGCTCCTGGCCGATGGGGTGGAATTAGAGGTCATAGACCCGCGCACCCTATCGCCCCTCGACAGGGACACCCTACTCGCCTCACTGGAGAAGACGGGGAGGCTCCTCGTGGTGGAGGAGGGCCCGCTTACCGGAGGGGTGGGCGCCGAACTGGCCGCCCTGGCCTCCTCGGAGGGCTTCCGTTACCTGCGAGCGCCGGTGGAGCGCCTCGGGAACCCCGACGTGCCCGTCCCCTTCAGCAAGGTCCTCGAGAACACAGTGATACCGTCCCCTGAGGACGTGGTCCGGGCCGTGTACAAGCTCATGTCGTACCGTTGAAGGGATACCGGACCCATTGGCAAATATATCAACTAAAAAGTGAGGGAGGTATCCAGTTATGGAGCAAATTGTCAGGCATGTGGCGGACCTGATGCTGCTCGCCGCCAAAACCGCGCCCAAGGCCAAGGGAGAGGACTTCGTAGTGCTCAAGGTCCTGGAAGGGGATGAGCTCAAGAAGCTCGCGGAGGCCATGGTGAAGTTCGGCGAGGAGATGGGCAAGGACTTCACCAGAGACAGCAAGAACGTGGCCGACTCGGACGCCCTCCTCCTGGTGGGCCTCAAGGGCGCCAAGGCCACCGGCCTGAACTGCGGGGCCTGCGGCGTGGACAGGTGCGCCGACCTCAAGGGACACGAGGGCCCGGAGTTCTTCGGGCCCATCTGCGCGTGGCGTCTGTTGGACATGGGCATCGCCCTGGGCAGCGCGGTGAAGACCGCCAGCATCCTCAACGTGGACAACCGGATAATGTACCGGGCCGGGGTCGCCGCCAGATGGGCCGGGATGATAGACGCTGACATCGTGTGCGGCATACCGCTCTCGGCCTCCGGCAAGAGCATCTACTTCGACAGAGGCTGAGAGGCAGCCCGCCGAAGACCACCACCTCCCTGCCACTGGCAGGGAGGTTTATATTTCCCCGAGCCGTAGCGGGCTCGTGAGGCCGGAACTCGGGACCGGGGTCACGGTTTCGCCCTCACGGTCATACCCTAGTCGTGATCGAGGAGGTATCTTATGTGGTCCGTCCTGTCCCTCGCCGTGGCCCTGAGCCTGGACGGCCTGGGCGTCGGGGCATCCTACGGCGCCCGCGGCATCGTCCTGCGCCCATCGTCCTACGTCATAGTGGCCCTCTGTACCGCCGGGCTGATGAGCGCCGCCATGCTGTCGGGCCTCGGGCTCTCCTCCCTCCTCTCCCCTTCCCTGGCTCAGGCCCTGGGAGGATCGGTGTTAATAGCCTTGGGGCTGTGGCAGGGCCTGCAGGGTTGGAAGGGCTACCTCGCCACTACCTACACCGACCCCGAGAAACCCCTGGCCGACTTCCGCCTGAGGCCTTTGGGCCTGGCCGTGAGGATCCTGCGCGACCCCGAGCTCGCCGACGTCGACCGGTCCGGCGATATCAGGCCCGGCGAGGCCTACGCGCTGGGCTTGGCCCTCGGCCTGGACGCCTTCGCCGCGGGCCTCGGGGCGGCACTGGCCGGATTCCCCTTTTGCGCGGTGCTCATGGTATCTCTCTCCTGCATTGCCTTCCTGTTTCTCGGCACCCGCCTGGGTCGGGCGTGGGACGGCAGCCGCTGGAGCCGCGGCGGCTTCATCGTACCGGCGCTATTGCTTATACTCATCGGCGTCTCACGCATGAAACTCTAGCCGCGGCGCCGAAGCTCTTGGCGAGGACAGTTAGACAATACACTACGCTTTTGGAAACTCAGCGGTTAGCTCCTAAGCACTTGAAAGCGTGCCCCTCGAGGGGTTATAATATCGGCGGTGACAACATCATAGCAGGAAATCCTTCGGGGCAAGGTGAGGAGGAGCCATCCTCCAATTCCTGACCGGCGGTGAAAGCCCGCGAGCCTCACGGCAGAACCGGTGGAATTCCGGTGCCGACAGTATAGTCTGGATGGGAGAAGGATTTTCGTGGCGGTTATGTACGCCCACGCCCGGTCTGTCCAGATCCCCGAAGGTGACCGGGCTCTTAATTTCTCTAAGGGGGATTGAGATTGTGAAGACAGCGACCGAGGCAACTACCGCAACCGTCCTCGAGACCAGGACCCTCACCAGGGTGGGTATGTTGGCCGGCGTGGCCTTCATGCTGATGTACCTGGAGTTCAACCTTCCCGGCTTCCCGACCTGGCTGCAGTACGACCCCAGCGAGGTCATCACACTGATCGGCGGCTTCGCAATGGGACCTGTGGCGGGCGCATTGGCGGTCGTGACCAAGAGCGCCATATTCTTCCTGTCTGGAAAGGACGAGGCCGGCTGGATAGGTACGCTCGCGGCGTTATTTACCGGACTTTCTTACGTCGTCTCGGCCTCGCTCGTCTACCGTTACTGGAGGACGATGCTCGGCGCCATAGTCGCTTTGGCGGTGGGTATAGTGGCCAGCGCGGCCGTAATGGCGGTGGCCAATTACTTCTTCTTCCTCCCTCTCTGGGGAGTTCCCACCGAGGCCCTTTTGCCCACGGTGAAGATCACCACTTCCTTTAACCTGATTAAGGGCGTCGTGAACTCCCTGTTGGTGTTCCTCTTGTACAAAAAGGTCAGGGTGATCCTCCAATAGGGCGGCTGCCGCCCCGCCCGACCAGGCGGGGCGGCTTTTTTTCTCGCCTTACCCAGCGACAGCCAGCCGTCGCGATTGGCATGACCTTCCATAAATACCGTTCTACGGCCGACCCTCAGGTAATGGCTAGCCTCGTACAACACTAGCAACCATGCCACCTACCTCATAGGTTACTCAGTCGCGCGGGCGCAGAGACTAGCTCATGACGTCACTCTCGCGCGAGGAGGTGATAGGCAGGTGACCGTTGGCACCAAGCTCCACCAGTGCCTGGCGAGCGCCGAGGGCGTGGCCGCCGACCTCAAGACCTTCGCCCTGGAGACGCAAGATCAGACGGCCAAGAAGGAGTTCTCCGAGCTGGCCCAGCAGATGGACCAGACGGTCCAGCGCCTGCGAGCCCAGGTAAATCGTATCGAGCAGAAGGAACCTCAGTATAAGGTATACCAACAGGCAATACAGCAGGGCACGCAGCAATACCGACCGTAGGGCCAGCTGCCCTACTCTCCCCGAGAACAGCGAGGCTGTGGATATGCCTCGGCATATCCACAGCCTCAAATACTACGAACTACGAAGGATCACCCGTGCCAGGGCTCCAAAAGAGCTGGGATTAATAGTTTTCCGGCGCCGGCTCGTAGAAGGCACGGGGATGGTCACAGGCCGGACATTTCTCCGGCGCCTCCGTGCCCTCGTGGATATAACCGCAGTTCCGGCAATGCCACTTGATAGGCGTCCCGCGCTTGAAAAGGGAACCCTCCTTCAGCCGCGCCAAGAGCTCCCGGTAGCGGGCCTCGTGGGCGGCCTCGACCTGGGCTACCTTTTCGAAATACGCGGCTATCTCATCAAAGCCTTCCTCCCTGGCCGTGGCCGCGAACTCCTTGTACATGGATGTCCACTCGTAGTTCTCGCCCTTCGCCGCCTCCTCCAGGTTCTGCTCGGTGCTGCCGATTAACCCGAGGTACTTGGCCCACATCTTGGCGTGTTCCCTCTCGTTATCGGCGGTCTCGAGGAATATGGCGGCTATCTGCTCATATCCCTCTTTCTTGGCGATGGACGCGAAGTAGGTGTACTTGTTTCGGGCCTGCGATTCGCCGGCAAAGGCAGCCAACAAGTTCTTCTCCGTCTTGGACCCTTTGAGGTTCATACTACTCCCCCTTATGTAATGATACTGCGACTCACCGGGAACTATCTAGCTCCCAACCTATAGCATAATGCTTCTTGTTACTATTTATACCGCATTGTCCGCCAAATTGCAAGCCCTAAGAACATCTTGGTGCAGCGCGGCCCCGGGCGGGGTCGCTCACGCCCCTTCCCTCAGAGCGGCCCTCAGCTCCCCTAGGAAGCTCTCGGCCAGACGCGGGACCTGGTCCGGCTCGGCCTCCTCGATTCGCCTTAAGAGGGCCGTCCCGACTATGACCGCGTCGGCGTACCGAGCGGCCCGGCGGGCACGGTGGGCGTCGGCGATGCCGAACCCGATGGCCACGGGGACGTCGGTCTCCCGCCGGACCATCCCGATCACGGACTGAACCGTATTCGATAGGCCCTTGTCAGAACCGGTTGTCCCCGTCAGGGCCACGCAGTAGATGAATCCACGGGCGAGCTTGGCCACCCGGCGGACGCGTTCGGGGGTGCTCGTCGGCGCCACGAAGAGTATCGGGTCGAGGCCCGCCCGACGCGCCGCCTCGATGAAATCAGCGCCCTCCTCCGGCGGGAGGTCGGGCACGATGACCCCGTCGACCCCCACCTGCTTACTGTCCCGGATGAACCTTTCCGGGCCGTACCTCAGTACCGGGTTGTAGTAGGTCATGAGGGCCAGGGGGACATCGACCGCCGCGGCCACTCGCGACACCATCTGCAGCACCTTCGGGATGTTGGTCCCGGAGGCGAGGGCCCTCTTAGAGGCCCTTTGAATGACCGGCCCGTCGGCCAGCGGGTCGGAGAAGGGAATCCCCAGCTCGATGACGTCTACCACCGCGGCCAGGGCCTTAATTATCCGACCGGTCGTCTTAAGGTCGGGATCACCGGCGGTGACGTAGGCGATAAGGCCCTTCTGTCCCTGAGCCCGCAGCCGCCTCAGGGCTCCTTCGATCCTGCTCACAGGCCCACCCCCATGACCTCTGCCGCTTTCCAGACGTCCTTGTCACCCCGCCCAGAGAGGCAGACGACGACGCTCCGATCCCGCGGCAGCTCCGGCGCCAGCCTCTGGACGTAGGCGATGGCATGGGCGCTCTCAAGCGCCGGGACGATCCCCTCCAGACGGCTTAAGAGCTCGAAGGCCTCCAGCGCCTCCTCATCGGTGACGGCGACGTACTCGGCCCGTCCGGTCTCCTTGAGATAAGCGTGCTCGGGCCCGACGCCCGGATAGTCCAGGCCGGCTGAGATGGAGTGGGCGGGGGCTATCTGGCCGTCCTGGTCCTGCAGCACGTAGCTCGCCATGCCGTGGAGCACTCCGAGGGAGCCCGCGTTCAGGCTCGCCGCATGGCGGCCGGTCGGGATGCCCTCTCCCGCCGCCTCGACGCCGATCATCTTCACGCCGGGATCGCCGAGAAAGGGGTAAAAGAGCCCGATGGCGTTAGAACCGCCCCCGACACAGGCGACGAGGTAGTCGGGCCTGCGGCCCACCTCGCGCTCAAGCTGTTCCCTGACCTCGCGGCCGATGACGGATTGAAAGTCGCGTACGATAGCAGGGTAGGGATGGGGGCCGACCGCCGAGCCGATGATGTAATAGGTGGTGTCCACGTTCGTCACCCAGTCCCGGATGGCCTCGCTGGTGGCGTCCTTCAGGGTGGCGGTTCCCGTCGTGACCGGGTGTACCCGGGCGCCCAGGAGACGCATCCTGAAGACGTTCAGGCGCTGCCGCTCCATGTCCTCCGCTCCCATGTACACCTCGCATTCGAATCCGAACATGGCCGCCACCGTGGCAGTGGCCACGCCGTGTTGGCCCGCGCCCGTCTCGGCTATGATGCGCCTCTTCCCCATGCGTCGCGCCAGGAGGATCTGCCCCACTGTGTTGTTGATCTTGTGGGCTCCGGTGTGGTTTAGGTCCTCGCGCTTCAGGAAGATCTGCGCCCCGCCGAGATGGGCGCTTAACCGCGACGCGCGGTAGAGGGGAGACGGTCTCCCCACGTAGTTGGTGAGATAGTAGGCCAGCTCCCGTTGAAAGGCCGGGTCCCGAGAGGCGTCGATGTAGGCTGCTTCGAGCTCAAGCAACGCCGGCATCAGGGTCTCAGGGACGAAACGGCCGCCGAAGGGGCCGAACCTACCGCCCGTCTCCCTTAGCTCCTGGATTCCGATCGCCCTTCCTGCCATCTCCTCACCTCCCGGACAAATCGAGCTATCTTATCGGGGTCCTTCTCGCCGTCGGTCTCTACCCCGCTGGAGACATCCACGCCCCACGGGCGGACCCTGCGGATGGCCGTCCCGACGTTTCCGGGGTTCAGGCCCCCCGCCAGGATTACGGGTACCTCCAGGCCGTGGTCGACTACGTGGTCCCAGTTAAAGGCCCTTCCGGTCCCGCCCTGGCCTCCGCTCGCGTGGGCGTCGAACAGGATAGCGTCAACGGGGAAACGCCTCGCCCAGTCCAGCGCGGACCGGTCGTGGACAGGGACGGCCTTGATCAGTCGCGTCAGCAGGCCGCAGTCCGTCAGTATCCTCCTCAGCAGCATGCAGACCTCGGGCGTCTCGGTCCCGTGCAGCTGCACGTAATCGAGCCCACACCTTGCAGCTATACGCCCGATCTCGAAGGGGTCGGCGTTCACAAGCACCCCTACCTTCTCGATCTTGGAACCGACGGCGGCCGCTATCTTCGCCGCCCTCTCGAGGGCCACCCGTCTCCGGCTGCGGGCGAACACGAACCCGATGGCATCAGCGCCGGCCTTGACTGCCATCATAGCTGTCTCCTGCGACCTTATCCCGCAGATCTTGACGAACATGGCCTCAACAACTCCCCCCGTCGACCGATTCCGTGCCGAGGAGCGCTCGGAGCTTGGCGCCGACGTCCCGTGCGCGCATCCGGCTCTCACCGATCAGGAAGACACGCACCCCAGCGTCAAGGAGCACCGTCATGTCCCTCCGCGTGCTGATCCCGCTCTCGGCCACCACGATGCGGTCAGGCGGGATCAACGGCAGAAGCCTCACTGTCGTCTCGAGGTCGGTGGCGAAGGTATCTAGGTCGCGGTTATTGACGCCGATGATCCGGGCTCCGCTGCCGAGAGCCTTCTCAAGCTCCTTCTCAGAATGCACCTCCACGAGGGCGGACATCTCGAGTTCCCGGGCCAGGGCGACATACTCCCCGAGCTGCTCCCCCTCCAACAGCCGGGCGATGAGAAGAAGGGCATCGGCGCCGGCCGCCCGCGATTGATACACCTGGTATTCGTCGATTATGAAGTCCTTGCGGAGCAACGGCAAGGACGTACACCCCTTGGCCGCGGCCAGAAGTTCGAGCCTCCCGCGGAAGTAAGTCTCTTCGGTGACCACGGAGAGGGCGACCGCACCGGCCTGTTCCAGAGCGGGGGCAAGACGAGTCACCTCCATCGACCTCCGGAACACGCCGCGGGAAGGAGAGGCCCTCTTGAGCTCGGCGATCACCCTGGGCCCGCGGTGCTCATCGCCCTGTACCGGAGCCAGGGCCCCGTAAAAGTCCCTTGGCCGAGGCGACTCCCGGACGGCGTCCATCAGCACCGCCAGGGGCACCCTCCGCCTCTCCTCCTCGATCCTCTCCCGACATGCCGTCAAGATCCGATCTAGGAACATCTGCGGCAAACCTCCGTGAAACGGCGCAGCCTCTCCAGCTTCTCCATGGCCCGGCCGGAGTCGATGGACTCTCGGGCCCGGGCCAGCCCTTCCTCGATGTTCGCGGCCATCCCGCCGGCAACCAGGGCCGCTGCGGCGTTTAGCAGGACCACGTCACGTCGCGGGCCCCCTTCACCTCGCAACACCTCGAGCGTGATGGCCGCGTTCTCGCGCGGCCCTCCGCCCCTGATGGCCTCCCTGGGTGCACGGGCGATGCCGAACTGCTCCGGCTCGATCTGGTACGTTCTCACGCCCCCGGGGCCGAGCTCTGAGACCCGCGTCGGGCCGCTTATGGAGATCTCATCGAGCCCGTCAAGGCCGTAGACCACGAAGGCCCGACGCGAGCCCAGGCGTCCGAGGGCCGCGGCCATGGGCTCCGTGAGGCCCGCTGCGAAGACCCCGAGCACCTGCGCAGCGGCCCCGGCCGGGTTGGTGAGCGGCCCAAGCAGATTGAAGATGGTGCGAACTCCCAGCTCTCGCCGCGGCCCAGCCGCGTGGCGCATCGCACCGTGCAGGGCCGGCGCGAAGAGGAAACCGATGCCGACCTCGTCGATACACCGGGCGATATCCTCGGGGCCCAGGTTGATATTCACCCCCAGGGCCTCCAGGACGTCCGCGCTACCGCTGCTGCTGGAGACGGATCTGTTCCCGTGTTTGGCCACCGGGAGCCCGGCCCCGGCGACCACGAAGGCGACGGTGGTGGAGATGTTGAAGGTGCCGGCTCCGTCGCCTCCTGTGCCGCAGGTGTCGACCAGCAGGGGCTGCTGCGCCCTCACCGGCGTCGCCTTCCGCCGCATCGCCCGTGCGCAGCCCGTGATCTCGGCGATGGTCTCCCCCTTCATGCGCAGGGCTGTCATAAAGGCCCCGATCTGCGCCGGAGTGGCCTCGCCGCTCATGATGATGTCCATAGCCCGTTCAGCCTCGTCCTCGGCCAGGTGCTCCCTCTCGAGCAACTTCCGGATGAACTCCTTCATCTCGATCCCCCCTGCTCCAGGAAATTTCTCAAGATCTCATGGCCAGACTCCGTCAGGATGGATTCGGGATGAAACTGTACCCCTTCGACGGGAAAAAGGCGATGCCGGACCGCCATCACAACCCCGTCTTCCGTACGGGCGCTGACCTCAAGGCAGTCAGGTAAACTGCGGGGCTCGACCACCAGCGAGTGGTAGCGGCCCACCGTCAACGGGCACTTCACCCCGGCGAAGATAGTCCTGCCGTCGTGATAGACCTTGGAGGTCTTGCCGTGCATCGGCGCCTGAGAGGGTCCTATCCGCGCCCCGAAAGCCGCCGCGATGGCCTGGTGCCCTAGGCACACGCCGAGGATTGGAATCCGTGACCCCAAGCGGCGGACCACTTCGACGCTGATGCCGGCTCTGTCCGGGGTGCAGGGCCCCGGCGAGATCACGATCCGGTCGGGCCTGAGCCGCTGGATAGCGTCCACGTCCCCCTCATCGTTCCTGACGACGTGAACCTCAGCCCCCATACTCCCCAAAGCCTGCACCAGGTTAAAGGTGAAGGAATCGTAGTTATCGATGACCAAGATCATCTGACATCTCCCCCGCAGTCCGCTAGCGCATGGCCGTCTCCAGCGCGGTAAGCAAGGCCTGGGCCTTGTTGACCGTTTCCATGGTCTCCCGCTCCGGGACGGAGTCGAGGACGATGCCGGCCCCTGCTTGCACTATGGCCCGCCCAGGGGTGAACAGGATCGTCCGAATGGTAATGCAGGTATCCATCTGACCGTCATAACCGATGTATCCGACGGCCCCGGCGTAGGGGCCTCGGGCAGAGGGTTCTAACTCGGCTATGATCTCCATGGCCCGTACCTTCGGAGCTCCGGTCACCGTGCCGGCGGGAAAACAGGCCATCAAGGCGTCCAGGGCGTCCCCGCCCGGCCTCATCTCGCCGACGACATCGGACACCAGGTGCATCACGTGAGAGTACCTTTCTACGGCCATGTACCGGCACACCCTGACCGTGCCGTACCTGGAGACCCTCCCCAGGTCGTTGCGGGCCAGGTCCACCAGCATGACGTGTTCGGCCCGCTCCTTCTCGTCCGTCAACAGGTCGAGCGCCAACCTCCGGTCCTCCTCTTCATCACGGCCGCGCGGGCGGGTGCCGGCGATGGGCCGGGCCGTGAGCTTCCCCCCGCTCAACTTGACCAGGACCTCGGGCGAGGACCCCACCAGAGCTGCTCCCGCGAATTCCAGGAAGAAGGTGTAGGGCGAGGGATTGAGATACCGGAGCAGGCGGTAGACCGGAAAGGGGTCTGACGACCAACCCACCTCGAACCGGCGTGACAGCACCACCTGGAAGACGTCCCCGGCGCCGATGTACTCCTTGACCCGTCGGACCGCCGCCTCGAATTCCTGTACCGGCCAGTTGACATGGTAGGCGAGGTCCCCGTCGCGGCCTCCTCGGAGTTCGAGCCCGTTGTCACCCATCGCCGTATCGGCGGCGAAGACCCGGCTGAGGACTCCCTCCACCCGCTGTCTCATGTCCTGGTAGGCGCTCACGGGGTCTGCGCCCGGCCTGACGAGCCCAACCACCGTGAGGGAACGGCGCAGCTGGTCGAAGACGAGGACGATCTGCGGGAACACCAGGAGGAGATCCGGCAGCCCCAGATCATCACACCGGGGCTCTGGCAGACGCTCGAGCGACCGCACCAGCTCGTAGCCGAAGTACCCCACGGCTCCCCCGTAGAAAGGGGGCAGGCCGTCGAGGGAGGCCACCGACTCCCCTCGCAGGATGTGACGCAACTTGAGGAGGGGAAACCCGGTCACCGTGGTCCTTCTGCCCTTCTCCTCGATGGTTATCCGCTTGCCCCGGGCCCGAATCACGCGCAGCGGGTCGATCCCGATGATCGCGTGCCGGGCCACGCTCTCAGGGCCGTCAGAGATCTCGAGGAGGAAGGCGTTTGGGCCGCGCAAGAGAGAATAGGCGGATACCGGCGTCACCGTATCGGCAACCACCCTGACGAAGACGGGCACGGTCTGGTATCGCCGCGATAAAGCGACGAATTCGGTGAGGTCAGGCTGCAGCAACTTCACCCACCTCCTCTCAACGTACGTTAAAAGAAAAGGCCCTTCGTCCCCAAAAGAGGGACGAAAGGCCTTCGCGCCTTCCGCGGTGCCACCCGGATTAGGCAACGGTCGCCCGCTGCCTCGCTCGAAGGTACGGGATGATTGGTTACATCCTTATACCCGCTCCCCTTTCACGATGGGAGTTCCGGTCGAGCCTACTCACGGCGATCCGCTTTCGGTCGACGGCTCATGGGCCCATTCAGCGTGCCAGTACGTACCGGGTTCACACTGTCCCCGGCTCACTGAACGCCTGTCCCACGCCTACTCTTCCCAATCAACGCCTTTGGCACTTTGTGGTTTTGCAATACGTTAACACAGGTCGCCTTCTATGTCAACGGTTTTTTCCTTGATTCCCTTCTACTGGTCAGCGCTGAGAGGATGAACCTAATCGAGCGACCCATCGCACCACTGGGGTCTTAAGATCTCTGCTATTTGGAAGATCTGGACCATCTTCTGGTTGGTACTGGCTAGGGTTTCTGTTATGAATAGCCCTACAAATAGTCTTACCCCGGTGTTAGCGGTATTCACCGCTGTTAGCTGCCAGCCCTCATCCCAGCAAACCTCATTCAAAGACCTTCTCGTCCACCTGGTGTGCCTCAGGTGCATCAGCCTCCACATCTCGCCCTATAACCCCGCCAGACTCATGCTCCTTGTAGAACTCGTGTTGGATTATCAGATTCATGATCTCGTTCGTCCCGGTCCAAATCATCATCAGGCGCGAATCACGGAGCAGCCTCTCCACCGGATAAACATTGGTATAGCCAATCCCACCTAGAACCTGCATGGCATGGTTGGCCACCTGCCAGGCCATCTCGGTTGAGAAACGCTTGGCTTCCGAGACGAACCGGCGAACCCGGCGTGGTTCTACACCCTCGTCGATAGCCTTCGCTGTCGCGTAAACCAACGCCCGTGCGGCGTCAAGCTGGGTTATGCTCTCGGCGATCTTAAAGCTCACTCCCTCAAAGTCCTTGATCGGCCGGCCAAAAGCCTTGCGTCTGGCACTGAACCTGGTGGCGATTTCTAGTACCGCCTTGGCCATACCCAGGGCCCCAGCCGCAGTGGTCAGCCGTTCGGGAACCATCATCTGGAAGAAAATCCTTCCTGCCCCATGCAGTGGGCCGACCAGGTTTTCAGCCGGTACCTCCACATCCTTGAAGACCACACGACCGACCCCACCGCCACGGGTCCCCATCAACCCATAGACATACTCCACCTTCACTCCGGGCCCGCGGTCCACGAGGAACAGGCTGAGAGACTCGTGCGGAGGAGCATCAGGGTCGGTGCGCGCATAGACCAGGAAGTAGTCTGCACCCTCAGCCCCCACGATGAACCTCTTCTGCCCATTCAAGATGAAGCGGTCACCCTTCTGCACGGCTCTGGTCGTCGTACCGAAGAAATCTGAACCGCTGCGCGGCTCTGTGAGGGCCTCCGCAGTGGTCAGCTCACCATGCAATGTGGGCAGCAGGTACGTCTCCTTTTGCGCATCTGTGCCGAACAGGTTCAGCGCCTCCCCTACGATGCTGGGTAGGGAGTAGAGGCAAGCCAGCGATGCCCCCAGCACGCCAACTTCTTCGAGCGCTGCCACCTCCACTGTCCAGTTCAAACCGCGGCCTCCCCACTCAGCGGGGAACCGGAGTCCGAGCAGGTTCCTACCGGCCGCCGCGGTCAGAAACTCCCGTGGGTAATGGACTTCATCGCGGTCCATGGCCAGCAGCAACTCTTTCCGAACACCGTTCTTCACAAAATCACGCACCTCAGCCACCACATCCAAGGCTTCTGGGGGGAGCAAATAATCCAGCATTGGCAACAGACCCCTTTCTGCAGAACCTTTGAACATACCTGGACAAGGAAACCGTACCCTGGTTGTTATGTATGAATTCTTCAACCAGAGCTACGGCCGCGAGTGCGTCATCCTGACCAGTAACCTACCCTTTTGGGTGCGGGCAGGGCCCTTTGTTTACGAGGTCATGGTCACGGCCAGCCCCGCCCTCCACGCTCACCTCCTTTATCTCAAAGATCACAACACCCCGTCGGAGAAGACCGCTCCAGTGGCATGGAAGGGGTGTCTCCTCTGGCCTAACCACTTCACCAAGGGGGCAAGAACCTCAACATCGGGGTGGGCGAGAATGTGTCCGAAAAGGGGTAAGGCTGGTGGCCGTTGAAACTTCAGGGCTCCTCGGCCCTTCTTCAATCCGCCCAGGCCATTTTCCGGCACAGACCTGTTGCCGGCGTTCCAAGAGCGCCCGTTTTTGTTCGCGTTCCCATGTCCATGTAAAGCATGCTTAACATGTGCAGCTGAAAGTGATATGGTTAATGTAAAGCAAACTTGACATCCGGAAGGTGCTGGGGTTGAAAAACAGGTTGAGGGATTTGAGGAAAAAGTTGAATCTTAGCCAAGAAGACCTCGCACGACAGGTCGGTGTGACTAGACAGACGATAATTTCGATTGAAAAAGGACGCTACAATCCTTCGATACTCCTGGCATACCGAATCGCCAAAGCGTTCAGTCTCCACATTGAAGATGTCTTCTTGTTTGAGGACGAGGAGGTTGATTAGACATGTTCGATACCGATAACCACAAGAAATCCTTCATAGGCTTGCTGAGGGCATACGGCGATCTCATCTATCTGGTCTCAGCCAGCTTGCTGGTAAACTTGCACTCAAGGATGAGAGAATGTCATATCTGCGACTCTGGGCCGGCTATGTGGCCCTGATGATGTCTATCGTAATGATGAGCATCAGCTCCTTCATGCTTCGCTACACAGGGTTCGAAGTGGCAACTGGCGATCTCTTGAGGTACCTGATGCTTGCCACCTATCTGGTATACTCTCTGGCTTATGCAGTAGTGAAGAGAACTAACTAGCTGGAGGTTCTCACTTCAGAGGTGTGGAGCGATACGCCTCATTTACGATTCTCTACTGCCCGGTCACCTCGGCGGACGACGCCCTCCAGCCAGCGGCACCACGCCTCCACCCCGCTACCGGTCTTGGCCGACATCGTAAAGACCGGGATCTCGGGGTTGATCTCCCCGAGGTCGCGTCTCAGCACATCCACATCGAAGTCCACGTGGGGGAGGAGGTCGGCCTTGTTGAGGATCACCACATCCGCGTCCCGGAACATAATCGGGTACTTCACCACCTTGTCGTTGCCCTCGGTGGTGCTGAGGATAATGACCTTCAGGTCCTCTCCGAGGTCGAAGGCCGCCGGGCAGACGAGATTGCCTACGTTCTCTATGAACAACAGGTCCAATCGGGCCAAGTCCAGCTCGGCCATGGCCGCCGCCACCATCCTGGCGTCGAGGTGGCAGCCTCCCTCGGTATTGATCTGGACGACCGGCACGCCCCTGCCCTCGATCCGTTCGGCGTCATGGCTGGTATAAAGATCTCCCTCTATCACGGCCATCCTGAAACTCTTCCCGAGACGTTCCAAGGTCTTCTCCAGCAGCGTGGTCTTGCCCGATCCGGGGGAGCTCATGAGGTTTACCACGAAGACACCGTGCTCCCGGAAGGCCCTCCTGTTGCCCTCCGCCTCCGCCGTGTTGGCCTCCAGGATGTCCCTCTTCAGGATGATCTTCATTGGCTATTCCCCCTCGATGTAGTCGACGTACAGCTCGCGACCTCTTACGATATCGACCTGCTGTGACCGGCAGGTCGGGCAACGGAAGCTTTGCGCGACCTCGAACTCCCCGCCGCACACCCTGCACTTCCCGATGACCTCGGTCTCCTCGATCTCGAGCTCCGCGCCCTCCAGCAACGAATCCTCCGTCAAGAGGGAAAAGCAGAACCTGAGGCAGTCCGGCAGGGCGGCCGTGAACTTGCCCACCACGAGCTTCACCTTGGTTATCCTCTTAAGCCCCTTCTCCTCCGCCGTCCTCTCGAGAGCCCTCACGACTCCCTCCATTAGAGCCAGTTCGTGCACGACACATCCCACCCTTACATATCATTTCCCGCTCGCCGCCCGGCCTCCTCCTCCCACGAGCGCTGCAGGTCACCTTGTCGGACGGCAGGGCAGGATTTCAACAGGCGGGTGTTGTAGGAGAAGGTGAGAGAATCGGAGGTGAGGCTGGTGAACAAGAGGGAAAGGATCATGGCCGCCCTAGCGGGCCAGGAGGTCGACCGGGTCCCGGTGAGCTTCTGGATGCACTTCCCGGCCCACGACCCCCGGCCGGAGGCCCTGGCCCGGGCCCAGCTGGCCTTTCATGGGAAATATGACCTGGACCTCCTGAAGATGATGCCCCACGGGCAACACAGCACCCTCGACTGGGGGAACCGCATCAGACGCTTCAATGACCCCTACCGCAC
>DFND01000085.1 GCA_002375895.1 Firmicutes bacterium UBA3576 | reverse complement strand
AGGGTCCCATTCGTTGTGGGCCAGCTGTACGTAACGGGTTACCGAACCGTCTTTGTTCTTGCGCTGCGTAATTCTTATGTACATGTCTATATTATACTGCGTGTATTCCTGCCTTGGCAATACTTGCGGCTTAAGAACGTGTATCTATGCGTTTTCCGATTTTACAGCATCCTCAATGCCCGAAACCCTTGAAAATCAAGGGTTCTTGTTCCTGACCATGTTCAATTTTCACTCGTAACTGTCGAACTCGGGAGAATGGGCCTCCGCTTTTTAATGATTCCCCTCACTACGGCAAGCCAACGGCATTGGTATACACGTTGTGACGCTCACCTCAGCAGCCGAAGGCCCGTATAGCCCGCCGTACGTGTTTTGCGGCCTCCATATTACCCCCCGCCGCGAGCTCCTCCGCATAACCCCGCAACGCCTCACTGTTTTGCAGCCTCCTCTGCTTCTCCGGGTCGCCAATAGTGGCGAGCACTGCCTGGAAGTACATGAGCACTACGACGTGCTCGTAGACCGTGGTGAAGTAAAGCTGGAGGGTATCGAGCAGGCTCTCCATAGAGTCCCTGAGCTCAACCCCTTCGCGCTCTCGGGTCGGGGCCGCATCGAACTCATCGAGCCAGGCCTCCAACGCAGCGGAGACGGCATCGACGAAAGGGATATGGTCCTCTCCGAGCCCTTCCATAACCGGTTTCAGCATCAGCTCCTCGCCGAACAACACCTCCGATAGCGCTTCAACGGGCGGAATCTGTTCCCCCTCCATCTTTCGGAGACATATCCCCACCAGCTCGTCGGAGGCCTTGGCCAGCCCAAGGGCGCCGTGTATCACCGCGTACAGCGGAATATCGAGGGACACATCGCCGGAGACAATGGCCTCCAAGGCGGTACGGGCCTCCTTCCAATGCTCCGCCGACAACTCCCGCTCGTATGCCGGATGTTCAATAAACAGGTTCTCCAGCCGCTTGACGTCCTCTTGCTCAAGGCCTCCCTTTCCAATTTTCTCGACCAGGTCGTTCACGATCGCGGTTACCTCGAGGTGCTCCTCCAGGGATACCAGCCACAAGCTCATCCAGAGTGGGCTCCGTCCCGGATCGTCTCGCCGGCAGAGGCTCCAAAGCCCGCAAATCAGGCCTCCCATCTCGTCATAGCTGATCTCCCGACCTCTCACCTCGGCCACCAGAGACCAGTAGACTTCCTCGACCAGCTCCGGGGTGACGAACGGCGTCAGGACCTCGTCGAGCACCTCAATATCAGCGGACCGCCTCTCCATCGCATCCTCTGACAGGGATTCCCTGATGGTGGGGTGGGAGACATAGGCCGAGGTGGCCTCTACGGGGGGAAACCGCGCCTCCCGAGCGGACCTCAGCAGCTCCTTGAGGCCCTCTTCCCAACGTCGCAGCGCCCCCGTCTTCCGCCCTTGTACGCCAGAGATGACCTCCTTCAGCAGTGCCGCCAGTTCCTGAGGGTCGGGCGGCCTCTCGTCTTCATCCGGTCGGAGACCGGCCATGAAGGCGAGTCCCCTAACCAGCTCTCGCAGCTCAGACCTGTCGGTCCTGACCGCCTGGCCGATGATGCCTTCGGCCTCCTCGACCTCCCTCCGACAGCACCGCTTGTATTTGACCCCGCTCCCACAGGGGCAGGGGTCATTTCGCCTGATCTCGTTCCAGGGCAGGGGAAAGGACAACACAGTGAAGACCACCTTCCTGATATTTTAGCGGTCGAGCGCCTAGGTTCGTCCAACATTATACCATCAAGCGACATAATCTGCCTGCCGACTTTACTGCCGGGAGGATATCTCGGCGGGACGTTGAAGTTAAAAGCATTCCCAGGAGGTGGGAACATTGTACCAAGCCATTCTCTTCGACCTCGACGGGACCCTGCTGGATGTGGACATGGAGGAGTTCTTTAAACCATACTTCGCCCTACTAACCAAGAAGCTCGCCCCGTACATCGAGCCCGCCAGGTTGTTGCGGAAGCTAATGGAGTCCACACAGGTTATGACCGATAACCTGGACCCGAGCCGCACCAACCAGGAGGTCTTCCTGGAGCACTTCTTCCGGGATCTCGAGTACACCCCGCAGGAGCTCATGCCCGTCTTCGACGACTTTTACCGAAATGACTTCTCTACCCTGTCGAGTTATGTCAGCAAGATACCCGGGGCACGCGAGGCCGTTGAGGCCGCCTTCGCCACCGGCGCCCGGGTGGTGGTGGCCACCAACCCCGTCTTCCCCGTGGCCGCCATCCAGACGAGGCTCAAGTGGGCGGGGGTGGACGACTTCCCCTACGCCCTGATCACCTCGTACGAGGCCATGCATTTCTGCAAGCCGCACCCCGAGTACTACGCCGAGATCGCCTCCATCTTGTCCCTCAAGCCAGAGGATTGCCTGATGATCGGCGACGATCCCGAGCGTGATCTCCCTGCCGCCGAGGTGGGCATGGACACCTTCCTCGTGGGCGGAGATGGAAAGGTGAGGGCCGGCCACCACGGAGACCTGGTGGACGTGATAGAATTGCTGCGGAAGATGAGAAGATAAAGGGGAGAGGATGTGATTTATGCCAGGGTTCGCAGAACTTCTCAAGGACGAGATTCAGGAGATCGTGCTGAGCGAGGACCAGATCGCCCGCAGGGTGCGGGAGCTCGGCGAGGAGATATCCAGGGACTACCAAGGCAAGGAAGTAGTGGTGGTGAGCGTCCTCAAGGGGGCGGTGATGTTCGTCGCCGACCTGGTCCGGCACCTCACCGTCCCCTGTTCCCTCGAGTTCATGGCCGTCTCCAGCTACGGCGCCTCTACGGACTCCTCTGGGGTGGTCAGGATCATAAAGGACCTCGATGAGAGCATCGAGGGGCGACACGTCCTCGTCGTCGAGGACATCATCGACACGGGCCTTACCCTGAACTACCTGAGGGAGCTTCTGCTCAACCGTAAGCCCGCCAGCCTGAGGATCTGTACGCTGTTGAACAAACCCGAGCGGCGGGCCGTGGACGTGCCCGTCGACTACGTGGGCTTCGATATACCCAACGAGTTCGTGGTGGGCTACGGCCTGGACTACGCCGAGAGGTACCGGAACGTGCCCTTCATCGCCGTCCTCCGCCCAGAGGTTTATAACAAACGGGGGGAGGGGGCATGAGCCGAAATCTGGTAGTGATCTTAGACTTCGGCGCCCAGTACCGGCAGCTCATCGCCCGCAGGGTCCGCGAGAGCAGGGTGTACTGCGAGGTGCTGCCCTACGACACCTCCGCGGAGCGGATCCGGGAGATGGACCCCCGGGGCATCATCTTCACCGGCGGGCCGGCCAGCGTTTACGAGGAGGGGGCGCCCCGCCCAGATGAGGGGCTTTATGAGCTCGGAATACCCATCCTGGGGATATGCTACGGCATGCAGCTCATGGCCCTCGAGCTCGGCGGCGAGGTAGAGAGGGCCCCGCGCCGGGAGTACGGGGCGGCCGAGCTCTTCATCGACGTCGAGGAGCCCCTCTTCTCGGGCATTAGCTCCCCCACCCGCAGCTGGATGAGCCATGGAGACCGCATCCTGAGCCCGCCCCCGGGCTTCGAGGTCCTGGCCCACACCGCCAACTCGCCCGTCGCGGCCATGGGCGATCCGGCCAGGGGGCTCTACGGGGTTCAGTTCCACCCGGAGGTGGCCCATACGGATCAGGGCCTCGAGGTCCTCCAGAACTTCCTCTACCGCGTCTGCGGGTGCGAGCCCACCTGGACCATGGGCTCCTTCATAGAGAGGGCTATCGGGGACATCAGGGAACGAGTTGGCGACGGGAGGGCGGTGTGCGGCCTCAGCGGCGGGGTGGACTCCTCCGTGGCCGCCGTGCTCGTCCACCGCGCCATAGGCGACCGGCTTACCTGTATCTTCGTCGACCACGGCCTGCTCAGGAAGGACGAGGCCCAGCAGGTGGTGGAGGCCTTCGGCAGGGCGGGCCTCGGGCTGAACTTGGTCCACGTTGACGCCAGCGAGAGGTTTCTCCGGCGCCTCGAGGGCGTGACCGACCCCGAGGCCAAGCGGAAGATCGTCGGCGAGGAGTTCATCAGGGTCTTCGAGGAGCAGGCGGCCGCCATAGCCCGAGACACGGGCCCCGTGGACTTCCTCGTCCAGGGCACCCTCTATCCCGACGTCATCGAGAGCGGGGGAGGCGAGACGGCGGCCATCAAGAGCCATCACAACGTCGGCGGGCTGCCCGAGAGGATGCGCCTCCGGCTGCTGGAGCCGCTCAGGGACCTGTTCAAGGACGAGGTCCGGGAGCTGGCGGCGGAGCTCGGGCTTCCGGAGGAGATCACCTGGCGGCATCCTTTCCCGGGCCCCGGCCTGGCCATCAGGATCATCGGCGAGGTGACCCGGGAGAAGCTGGCCATCCTGCGGGAGGCCGATGCCATCATCATCGAAGAGCTGAAGCGGGCGGGGCTCTACAGGGAGATATGGCAGGCCTTCGCCGTGCTGGTGTCCGCCCGCAGCGTGGGCGTTATGGGCGACGAGAGGACCTACGCCTATCCCATCGTCTTCCGCGCCGTCACCAGCAGCGACGGCATGACCGCGGACTGGGCCCGCATACCCCCCGACGTCCTCGCCCGCATATCCAGCCGCGTGATCAACGAGGTCCCCCACGTCAACAGGGTGGTGTACGATATCACGTCGAAACCGCCGGGGACCATCGAGTGGGAGTGAGCCGAATATTCCTCGACTTTTTTTCTAAAATGTTCGGATCCAATATTGACTTCGCCCGTAAGCCTCTGGTAAACTGGACTTGGGACAAGGGAATATCCTCGCGAGGTGGCGAGGGAAAGTGTACCTAGGGTTCCACCGCCTCCGGCGGGTTCGGTCCAAGCGGTACAGGCGCCCTTGGCGTCACACCAGTGGGACAAAAGCCCGGGTGGGTAGGTTTCGCTCGCAAGGCAAGCCTCTCCCGGGCCTTTGCTTTTCCCGGGTCCCGTCGACCAAAACCACTTCTGCGAAAGGAGAGAGGACACTTGTTGGAGAGGCTCTTCAAGCTCCAGGAGAACGGCACTACGGTACGCACCGAGGTTCTGGCCGGGTTCACCACCTTCATGACCATGGCCTACATAATCTTCGTTAACCCGGCCATCCTGAGCCAGGCGGGCATGCCCTTCGGGGCGGTCATGGTGGCCACCGCCGTGTCCGCGGCCTTCGCGACCCTGCTCATGGGCCTTCTGGCCAACTACCCCTTCGCCCTGGCCCCCGGCATGGGCCTGAACGCCTTCTTCACCTACACCGTGGTCCTCGGGATGGGGCTCAGCTGGCAGACGGCCCTGGCCGCGGTATTCGTCTCCGGAATCACCTTCCTGCTGCTGACGCTCACCCGCGCCCGCGAGGCCATAATCAACTCCATCCCCCTGTCGTTGAAGTACGCGGTGAGCGTGGGCATCGGCCTGTTCATCGCCTTCATCGGCTTCACCAACGCCGGGATCATCGTCCCGAGCTCCGCCACTATGGTCAGCCTGATCACGCCCCATCACTTCGCCGACCCTGAGCTCGCGGCGACCCTCAAGCCCTGGGTTACGCCGGCGAGCGTGCTGCTCTCTATCTTCGGCCTGGTCTTCACCGGCTTCCTGGTGGTTAGGAAGGTCAGGGGGGCGCTCCTCTACGGGATCCTAGTCACCACTGTCCTGGGGATACCCTTCGGCGTCACCAACGTGGAGAACTTCCGGCTGGTCAGCGCGCCGCCCAGCCTGGCGGAGACCTTCCTGGCCCTGGACCTGAGATCGCTGCTCGACTACGGCCTCATAACCATCATCTTCACCTTCGCCTTCGTGGACCTCTTCGACAGCGTGGGCACCTTCATAGGCGTGGCCAGCAAGGCGCGTATGCTCGACGACAGAGGGCACTTGCCCCGCGCTAATCGGGCGCTGCTGGCCGACTCCCTGGGCACCATCTTCGGCTCCCTCACGGGGACCAGCACCGTCACCACATATATCGAGAGCGCCTCCGGCGTGGCCGAGGGAGGCCGGACGGGCCTCACCGCGCTGGTCGTGGCCGGGCTGTTCCTGCTGTCCATATTCTTCTCGCCCCTGGTCGGCATAATCCCCAACGCCGCCACGGCGCCGATACTGATCATCGTCGGTATCTTCATGATGGAGCCCATCATGAGGATCAACTTCAACGACTTCCTGGAGGCCATACCGGCCTTCTTCGCCATCGTGATGATGCCCTTCGCCTTCAGCATAGCCGAGGGCATCGTGGCCGGCGTGCTCATCTACACCGCCCTGCACGCCCTGGCCGGCAAGTTCGAGAAGATCAGCTTGACCATGTGGATCCTAACGGTCCTGTTCCTGCTGAGGTTCATAGTGGCCTGAGGGCGGTGAGGGGTGCCTTCCCCCCATTGTCTCTCGGCCTCTGTGAAGAACTCTCTAAGGGAGGTGATATCGTGCGAGTGCTGGTGGTAATGGGAAGCGACTCCGACTGGCCGACCATGCGGGAGGCCGCCCGGGTTCTCAGGGACTTCGGGGTGGAATACGAGGTGAGGGTCTGCTCGGCGCACCGTACCCCTGAGGCCGCCGCGGCCCTGGCCCGCGGCGCCCGCGAGGCGGGCTTCGGCGTCATCATCGCCGGCGCCGGCATGGCGGCCCACCTGCCGGGCGTAGTCGCCGCCTACACCACCCTGCCGGTGATCGGGGTGCCCCTCAGGGGCGGGATCGGTGATGGCGTCGACGCCCTGTACTCCATCGTCCAGATGCCGCCGGGCATACCCGTGGCCTGCGTCGGGGTGGGCGCGGCGAGGAACGCCGCCCTCCTGGCCCTCGAGATCCTCTCCCTCAGCCGGGAGGACCTCCGTGAGAGGCTCGAGGCCTACCGCAAGGACATGGCCCGCAAGGTGGCGGAGAAGGACGAGCGAGTTCGGGGTGAAGCCCTTGATTGACCGTTACACCCGTCCTGAGATGGCCAGAATATGGTCTCAGGAGAACAAGTACCGACAATGGCTCAGGGTGGAGGCCCTGGCCGTCAGGGCCTGGGCGGAGCTCGGGGTCATACCGCGGGATGCGGCTGAGAGGATCGCCCGCGCGCAGGTCTCGATAGACGCGGAGTTCGTCCGCCGGGTGGCGGAGGTCGAGGCGCAGACCCACCACGACGTCATCGCCTTCGTCACCGTTCTGGCCGAGAGGCTGGGCGATGACGGCCGGTATATACACTACGGCTTAACCTCTTACGACGTAGTGGACACCGCCCTGTCCCTGCAGCTGGTGGAGGCCGCGGACCTGATCATCTCCGGCCTTCGGGCCTACGCCGAGTCCCTGCGCCGCGCCGCGCTCCGCTACCGCCACACGCCCATGGTCGGCCGCACCCACGGGGTACACGCCGAGCCCATAACCTTCGGCCTGACCTTGGCGCTGTGGTGGAGCGACGCTCAGCGCGACCTGGAGAGGCTCATGGCCGCCCGGCGCCGGGTGGCCGTGGGCAAGCTCTCCGGGGCGGTGGGGGCCTACGGCAACGTCGACCCCAGGGTGGAGGAGTTCGTCTGCCGCGAGCTCGGGCTCGAGCCCGCCCCCATCTCCACCCAGGTCCTGCAGAGGGACGGACACGCCGAGTTCATGTCGGCCCTGGCCATCCTGGCCACCAACCTGGAGAAGATGGCCTTGGAGATCCGGGGCCTGCAGCGGACCGAGGTCCGCGAGGTGGAGGAGCCCTTCCGGAGCGGCCAGAAGGGTTCCTCGGCCATGCCCCACAAGCGCAACCCGGTGATGTGCGAGCGGCTGTGCGGCCTGGCCCGGGTGGTGCGGGCCAACGCCCTGGCGGCCATGGAGAACATCCCCCTCTGGCACCAGAGGGACATCTCCAACAGCTCCGTGGAGAGGATCGTCCTGCCGGACAGCTGCATCCTGGTCGATTTCATGCTGGCCGAGGCCAAGAAGGTCATCGACGGCCTGCAGGTCTACCCGGAGAGGATGCGGGAGAACCTGGAGTCCACCGGGGGCCTGATCTTCTCCGGTAACGTCCTGTTGAAGCTGGTGTCAGCGGGCCTCGCCCGCGAGCGCGCCTACGCTGTAGTGCAGGAGAACGCCATGCGGGCCTGGGCCGGGGAGGGCCGGTTCTCGGACCTGCTCCGCGCCGATCGGAGGGTCACCTCCCTGCTCGGGCCCGAGGGGCTCGACGAGTGTTTCGATTACTCAGCGACCCTCAGAGGGGTCGATCACATCTTCCGGCGTCTTGGGCTGGAGGAAGGAGGTACGACATGAAGGGCAAGCTGGTTCACAGGGGCAAGGTGAAGGCCCTCTACGAGACGGAGAGGCCGGGTACTTATCTCATGGAGTTCACCGACGACGTCACCGCGGGGGACGGCGCCAAGAGAGCTACCTTGGAGGAGAAGGGGGCGGTGAACGCCCGCATGTCCGCCGCCCTGTTCCGCTACCTGGAGGACCGGGGCATCCCCACCCACTTCCTGGAGGCGGTGGACGAGCGGAACCTGTTGGTGAGGGCCCTGGACCTCTTCCAGCTGGAGGTGGTGGTGCGGAACATCGCCGCCGGCAGCCTGGTACGACGGCTGGGCCTTGAGCAGGGCCGGAGGTTCTCCCCGCCCATCCTCGAGCTGTACTACAAGGACGACTCCCTGGGCGATCCGCTGATCAACGACTACCACGCCATGGCCCTGGGCTTGGCCAGTAGGGAGGAGCTCGACGAGCTCTACCGGCTAGCAGAGGAGATCAACACCCATCTGGTGGAGTTCTTCCGGGCTCGGGGCATAACCCTCGTGGACTTCAAGCTCGAGTTCGGCAAGGCCGACGGTCGCATCTACCTGGCCGACGAGATCTCCCCCGACACCTGCCGGTTCTGGGACGCCGCCACGGGCGAGGTCCTGGACAAGGACCGCTTCCGCCAGGACCTCGGCGGGGTCGTCGAGGCCTACAAAGAGGTCCTGGAGAGGGTCGAGGAATGAGGATCTTCCGTGCCCAGGCCTATGTGACCCTCAAGGAGGGTGTGCTCGACCCCCAGGGTCAGACCGTGCAGGGGGCCCTGAGGTCCCTGGGTTACGCAGAGGTAGACGAGGTCAGGATCGGCAAGTTCATCGAGATCAAGCTCGAGGCCCAGGACGAGACCAGCGCTCGCCGGGCTGTGGAGGAGATGTGCGAGCGGCTCCTGGCCAACCCCGTGCTGGAGCGGTACCGGGTGGAGATCGAGGAGGATGGGGCATGAGGTTCGCCGTGGTCGTCTTCCCCGGCTCCAACTGCGACGTCGACTGCTACCGCGCCCTGGCCGACGTGATGGGCCAGGAGGCCGACTACGTCTGGCACCGGGAGACTGACCTCTCCCGCTACGACTGCGTGGTCCTGCCGGGGGGCTTCTCCTACGGCGACTACCTCCGCGCGGGGGCCATCGCCGGCCAGTCCCCGGTGATGGAGGCGGTGCGCAAGTTCGCCGCCCGGGGCGGCCTGGTGCTGGGGATATGTAACGGCTTTCAGATCCTGCTCGAGGCCGGCCTGCTGCCGGGGGCCATGCGCCGGAACGAGAGCCTCAGGTTCGAGTGCGGCGACGTCTACCTCCGGGTGGAACGGGAGACCCCCTTCACCCATAGCCTCGGGGAGGGCGACGTCCTGAGGCTCCCCATCGCCCACGCCGAGGGCAACTACTTCATCGAGCCCGAGGGCCTTGAGGATCTTGAGGCCCATGACCAGATAGTCTTTAGGTATTGTGATAGCCGCGGGCGGATAACCCCCGCGGCCAACCCCAACGGCTCCGTCGCCAACGTGGCCGGGGTCTGTAACCGGCGGGGGAACGTCCTCGGCATGATGCCCCATCCGGAAAGGTACGTGGAGGCGGTCCTCGGGGGCGAGGACGGCCGTCTGCTCTTCGGCTCGGCCATAAGCTTCCTGCGGGGGGAGGAGAGGCCATGAAGGCGCCCTGGCGGGATATGGGGCTCAGGGATTCGGAGTACGAGAGGATTTGCGAGCTTCTGGGCAGGGAGCCCACCTGGACGGAGCTCGGCATGTTCGCCGTGCTGTGGTCCGAGCACTGCGCCTACAAACACTCGCGCCCGGTACTGAAGCTCTTTCCCACCGAGGGGCCGCGGGTGCTCCTCGGCCCCGGGGAGAACGCCGGGGTGGTGGATATCGGCGAGAAGGTGGCCGTGGCCTTCCGGATCGAGTCCCACAACCACCCCATCTTCGTGGAGCCCTACCAGGGCGCGGCCACTGGGGTCGGCGGCATAGTCCGGGACATCCTGGCCCTCGGGGCCAGGCCCGTGGCCCTGCTGGACTCCCTGCGCTTCGGACCCCTCTCCGACGACCGCTCCCGGTATATCTTCGGCGGCGTGGTGTCGGGCATCAGCGGCTACGGCAACTGCCTCGGCATCCCCACCGTGGGCGGCGAGACCTTCTTCCACGAGGCTTACCGTCAGAACCCGCTCTGTAACGTAATGTGCGTGGGGCTCGTGCCGCGCGACCGGATCCGGCGGGGCGTGGCCGCCGGCGTCGGCAACTCGGTGATGCTCATCGGGGCCCCGACCGGCCGCGACGGGATCCACGGCGCCACCTTCGCCTCTGAGGAGCTCGGCGAGGACTCGGAGTCCCGGCGCCCCTCGGTCCAGGTGGGAAACCCCTTCCTGGAGAAGCTGCTCATAGAGGCCTGCCTGGAGCTCACGGAGGCCGACGCCGTGGTCGGGATCCAGGACATGGGGGCCGCCGGCATCACCTCCTCCTGTGCCGAGACGGCCGCCCGGGCCGGCACGGGCGTGGAGATAGACGTGGAGCGGGTCCCCCTGCGCGAGAGGGGGATGACGCCCTACGAGATAATGCTCTCGGAGTCCCAGGAGCGCATGCTGGTCATCGTCAAGCGGGGCCGCGAGGACGAGGTCAGGAGGATCTGCGACAAGTGGGGCATAGCCTGCGCGGTCATCGGCCGGGTCACCGACGACGGTATCTTCCGGGTGCGCGAGGGGGACCAGGTGGTGGCCGAGGTGCCGGCGCGGGCGCTCACGGCCTCAGCGCCCGTCTACGAGCCGCCGGCGGAGGAGATGCCCGAGGCGATTCGGGCCCGCGAGGCCGACCTCTCGGGCCTGCCGCGGCCGGAGGATTACACCGCCGTGCTCCGACGCCTGCTCTCCTCGCCCAACCTCGCCGCCAAGCGCTGGGTGTGGAGGCAGTACGACTTCCAGGTGCGCACGTCGACGGTCCTCGCCCCCGGGGCCGACGCGGCCGTGATCCGGGTGCCCTCTACCCGCAAGGCCCTGGCCCTGGCCACCGATGCCAACGGCAGGTACTGCTACCTCCGGCCCAGGCGCGGCGGCGCCATAGCCGTCGCCGAGGCGGCCAGGAACGTGGTGGTCGTGGGCGCCGAGCCCATAGCCATCACCAACTGCCTGAACTTCGGCAACCCCGAGCGGCCAGGGGTGATGTTCCAGTTCCGCGAGTGCGTGCGGGGCATGGCCGAGGCCTGCCGGGCCCTGGGCACGCCGGTGACGGGCGGCAACGTGAGCTTCTACAACGAGACCGCCGGCCAGAACATCTTCCCCACCCCCACGGTGGGGATGCTGGGGTTGGTGGAGGACCTAGATCACGTCACCCGCCCGGGCTTCGTCTCGCCGGGCGATTGGGTTATTCTGCTTGGGCGAAACACGGAGGAGATAGGGGCCAGCGAATACCTGAAGGTGGTGCACGCCCTTGACGCCGGCGAGGTGCCCGCCCTGGACCTGGAGCTCGAGGTCAGGGTGCAGCGCCTCTGCCTCGAGGTCATCAGGGCTGGGCTGGTCCGCTCGGCCCACGACGTCTCCGACGGCGGCCTGGCGGTGACGCTGGCCGAGTGCGCCTTCGCCTCGCCGGGCCTAGGCTGCCGGGTCTCCCTCGGGGAGGAGCTTCCCCCGGAGGCCCTGTTCTTCGGCGAGGCCCAGTCGCGCATCGTCGTCACCGCCTCGCCGGAGGCAGCGCGGGAGATACTGGACCTCGCGCGGCGGCGGGGCGTTCCGGCCTCGCTCATCGGAGAGGTTACCGAGGGCGAGCTCTCGCTCTCCGCCGGGGACGCCGTCATCGAGGCCCGGGTCGAGGAGCTCCGGGAGCTCTGGGAGGAGGGTCTTTCATGGGCTCTGAGCTGAGGGAGGAGTGCGGCGTCTTCGGGGTCTGGGGCCATCCTGAGGCCAGCCGGCTGACTTACTACGGCCTGTTCGCCCTGCAGCACAGGGGCCAGGAGAGCGCCGGGATGGCCGTGGCCAGGGACGGGATAGTGCTCAGCCACAGGGGCATGGGCCTGGTATCCGAGGTCTTCGACCGCGAGACAGTACGGGAGCTCGAGGCCCCTGCGGCCGTGGGACACGTCCGGTATTCCACCACCGGTTCGAGCCTGCTGGTGAACGCCCAGCCGCTGGTGGTCAGGTTCAGGGGCGGGCATCTGGCCCTTGCCCACAACGGGAACCTGGTGAACGCCGCCGAGATCCGGCGGGAGCTCGAGGACAGGGGCTCCATTTTCCAGACCACCACCGACACCGAGGTCTTCGCCCACCTCGTCGCCGTCTCGGGCCATGAGGACATCCCCACGGCCGTGCTGGAGAGCACGTCGGTGGTCCGCGGGGGTTATGCCCTGCTCATCCTGACCCCGCGTTGCCTCATCGGCGTACGGGACCCGCACGGCATCAGGCCCCTGTGTCTTGGGAGGATCGACGGCGCCTACGTCCTCTCCTCGGAGACCTGCGGGCTGGACACCGTGGGGGCCGAGCTCGTCCGGGAGGTCGCCCCGGGGGAGATGGTGGTGATAAGCGATGCCGGCATCAGGACGGAGAAGCTGCCCGGGGTGGGGCCCGAGGCCCTGTGCATCTTCGAGTACATCTACTTCGCCCGGCCGGACAGCGACCTCCGGGGCATAAACGTACACGCCGTGCGGAAGAGGCTCGGGCGCATCCTGGCCCGCAGGTACCCCGTGGAGGCCGACGTGGTGATCGGCGTGCCGGATTCCAGCATTTCCGCCGCCTCCGGCTTCGCCGAGGAGGCCGGCATACCCTACGAGATCGGCCTGGTGAAGAACCGGTACATCGGCCGGACCTTCATCCAGCCCAGACAGGAGCTGCGGGCCTTCGGGGTTAAGATAAAGCTCAACGCCATACGCAGGGTGGTGGAGGACAGGAGGGTCGTCCTGGTAGACGACTCCATCGTCCGCGGCACCACCTCGCGTTACATTGTATCCCTCCTGCGCCAGGCCGGCGCCCGCGAGGTGCACATGAGGATCTCCTC
>DFND01000070.1 GCA_002375895.1 Firmicutes bacterium UBA3576 | reverse complement strand
TCGACTTTGTCAGGAGACACTAGGTAGCCTCCTCGGTGGTTTGTAGTATAATCATCCCAGGAAGCCGCTACGGGGAGGGAAGACCATGCCCGAGATCTTCGACCCTATTGCCTCAACGTACGATGCGTGGTACCAAGAGGAGCTCGGCCGGGTGGTGGACGAGATCGAGAAGCAGATGGTCTACGAGCTCCTTGAGCCGGAGCCCGGCATGAGGCTGCTCGACGTCGGGTGCGGCACCGGGAACTACGCCCTGGAGCTGGCCCGGAGAGGGCTACAGGTAGTGGGCGTGGACGTCTCGGGGGCTATGCTGGAGGTGGCGAGGCGGAAGGCCCGTGACCGCGGGGTGGAGCTCCGGCTGATCCAGGCGGACATCGCGGAGCTTGAGCTCGAGCCCGGCTCCTACGACGCGGTGCTCTCGGTCACGGCGCTCGAGTTCTTCCGCGAGCCTGCCAGGGTCCTCGACAAGTGCTACGAAGCTCTCAGGCCGGGCGGCCGGCTGGTGGTGGGGGTCATAGCCGAGGGCCCCTGGGCCAGGTTCTACAGGCAGAGGGCCCAGGAGGACCCGGGGTCCGTCTTCAACCACGCCATCTTCTACACCGCCCAGGACCTGCTGGACCTGCTGCCGCGGGGCAGGACCACGGTGCGCGAGGGGCTCAGGTTCCCGCCGGACATGGAGGGGTTCTCGCGGGAGAGGGCACTAGCTCGGGAGAGGGGCGACGGTGAGCCCGGGTTCGTGTGCGTGAGGTGGGTGAAGGAGCCGTGAAGACCATCTCCTGTCAGGTGGCCCTCTACCCCTTGCGGGAGGAATACGCGAGGGACGTGGAGGAGGTGCTCCGGGCCTTCGACCCGGGGGAGCTCCAGATGGAGGTAGGCCTGATGAGCACCCTCCTGGTGGGCCCGGAGGACCTCGTGTGGCAGAAGGTCAGGGAGATGTACGAGCTCGCCAAGGGACGGGGTACCAGGTTCGTCTTCAACGTGAGCTTCTCTGACGCCTGCGTCGCCTGTGACCGGTAAGATTAGGGGCGCCCCCGCGGGGGCGCCCGTCCTTCGCCTAGCTCTCGAGCACTCGCGTTATCCTCTCCATGGCCCAGTCGAGCTCGGCCTCGGTTATGATCAGCGGCGGCGCCAGGCGGATGACGTTGACGTGGGTCTCCTTGGCCAGGATCCCCTCGTCCTTTAGCCGCTCGCAGTAGGGCCGGGCGTCCACGTCGAGCTCGATCCCCACCAAGAGCCCCCTGCCGCGGATCTCGCGGATGTGGGGGTTCTTGAGGCCCTTGAGCCTCTCCATGAGCAGGCGCCCCATCTGAAGCGCCCTCTCGGCCAGGTTTTCCTCCTCTATGACCTCGAGGGCCGCGACCCCGACCGCCGCCGCCAGCGGGTTGCCGCCGAAGGTGGAGCCGTGGGAGCCGGGCTCGAAGAGGCCCATTATCTCCTCGTCAGCGGCGACCGCCGAGACGGGGTACACCCCGCCGCCCAGGGCCTTGCCGAGGACATAGACGTCGGGCACCACGTCCTCCCAGGCGCAGCAGAACATCTTGCCCGTGCGCCCGAAGCCCGTCTGGATCTCGTCGGCCACGAACAGGACGTTGTTCTCCCTGCACAGCTCGTAGGCCCGGCGGAGGTACCCGTCGGGGGGAACCCTCACGCCGGCCTCCCCCTGGATGGGCTCTACCAGGAAGGCGGCGGTGTTCTCGCCGATGGCCGCCTCCAGGGCCTCGATGTCCCCGTAGGGTATGAGCCGGAAGCCGGGTGTGAAGGGGCCGAAGTCCCTCTTGTAGTCGGCCTCGGAGGAGAAGGAGATTATGGTGGTGGTGCGGCCGTGGAAGTTGCCCTCGCAGACGATGATCTCCGCCCGGTCCTCGGGCACTCCCTTGACCCGGTAGGCCCAGCGCCGCACGGCCTTGATGGCCGTCTCCACGGCCTCAGCCCCCGTGTTCATGGGCAGCACCTTCTCCTTGCCCGTGATCTCGGCCACCTTGGCGTAGAACTCACCCAGGCGGTCGTTGTGGAAGGCCCGCGAAGTCAGGGTCACCCTGTCTGCCTGTTCCTTAAGGGCCCCGATGATCTTCGGGTGCCTGTGACCCTGGTTCAGGGCCGAGTAGGCGCTCAGCATGTCCATGTACCTGTTCCCCTCGGGGTCCTCGACCCACACCCCCTCGGCCCAGGAGATGACCACGGGCAGGGGTTGGTAATTCCGGGCGCCGTATCGCTCCGTGAGCCTGATGATCTCCGTGGCAGTGCTCATTGGTATACCTCCTCGTGATTTGACTGGTACTCCTTCACCGGACGCAGTTTGGGGCAATAATCCCTTATTTTTTATATGTTCGACCAGGGCCGCCTTTCCCTGCATCCGGCACGCACTTTTGCGCCGGGTCGCCCAATTAAGGGCCCCTCCGGCCCCCGTAGAGGGCAAGTTCCTAGATGGCCAAGGAAGGAGATTATTCTGTGGTTAGCGAAAGTACTAACCGAAACCAATACTCCGCAAGGCGTCCACAGGGGAGCTTCGGCTGAGAAAGGCGCAAAGCCGCCTGACCCTCTAACCTGATCTGGGTAATGCCAGCGTAGGGAGATGGGCGCGATGGCCGACAATTGCGGCCACCAGCCTGTTTTCAGCTGGTGGCCTGCCTTCTCGGGACGCCGTGCGGTCCGAGGAGGTATCTCACAGTGAAGGGTTCTCTACGGATCATGACCGAGGTGGCGATGGCCGCCGCCCTGTCCATGGTCTTGAGCCTCATCGTCTTCTACAGGCTGCCGCAGGGGGGAAACGTCTCCTTCAGCATGGTCCCCATATTCCTCATGGCCTTCCGCAGGGGGCCCCTCTGGGGTATCGCGACGGGGGTTGTGGCGGGAGCCCTGCAGATGATCGTCGACCCGTATTTCCTCCACCCCCTGCAGGTGGCCCTGGACTACTTCCTGGCCTGGGGGGCCATCGGGCTCGCGGGCCTCTTCCCGGCGGACAGGGCCTGGTCGGCGATCCTGGGCATGGTCGTGGGGTCAGCTGGAAGGTTCGTCTTCCACTACCTGTCGGGGGTCTGGTTCTTCGCCCACTTCGCCCCCGAGGGGATGGCCGTGTGGTACTACGTCACCACCTACATCCTCTCGCACCTGGTGCCCCAGACCCTCATGAGCTTCGTGCTGCTGGTCCCGGCCATGCGCAGATTGTATGTGTTAAAGTAATAGGGAGGGGGAGGAAGGGGGCACCCTCGTAAGGGGTGCCCCTTTTCAGTGCGCCCGGCATG
>DFND01000072.1:16787-38664 GCA_002375895.1 Firmicutes bacterium UBA3576 | reverse complement strand
AAAGTTTACCCGATGACCTCGCGAGTGGTCACGGAGGCGGCCCCGGCCAGGCCTTCTGTCCTTCCCCAAGACACGTGGACACCAGCCTTTCCGGCCGCACTCGAACTCCCGTACCCGCACAGGGCCCAGTCCGCCCGGTATCGATTCACCTCCGCCAGCTCAAACCCTAACCCCGCACGGCCCTGCCAGGAGGCACTAGGGCGGTGACGATCTTCCCCACCAGCAGGCCCACGAGCGGGGCGATTACGGCCGCGAAACCTGTGGCCACCATCTGGAGCATGTCGAGGTAGAACTTGAAGGCCGGGCCCAGGTCGGGGAGGTACCATTCGTAGGAGAAGCCCCACGTGTAGTACATCCAAAGCACCTGTAGGGCCAGGAGCGAGAACACCCCGAGCGACATCGTCTCCACGTTCCAGACCAGCTCCCCGGCCGTGTACCTCCTCCGCCAGGCCACCAAAAGCGCGGTCACGGCAGCGGCCAGCAGCAGACAGGCCGCAGCATCTATGAGCCTCGAGTTGAAGAAGTCCATGAGGTAGGCCTCCTCGTTGATGACCGACAGGGAGTAACGGTAGCCCCGGCCGAAGAAGAGGAGGTTGTACAGGACGAAATACGTGGCGGTACCGACCAGGGTGCGCACCCGTGCCGGGTGCCTCAGGGCCAGGTACGCCAGGGCGAGGATCAGCAGCAGAAAGGCCACTGCTGAGGGGACCCGTGCCCATCGTCCCGCCGCTAGGTGGGCCGTCTTGGAGCTCTCGCGCAAAGCGGCCGCCTGCTCGAGCAACTCGACCGGGTCCTCTTCCCTTACCTCCAGTTGCGGCTCCTCTCCCCTATGAAAGGCCACGTACTTCCGCGTAAAGGCCGCCTGCACTTCAGCCACGGCAGCCATGCGGGAGGCCCTCTGGTCCTCAGAGAGGTTCAGCATCTCTACGAGGACCCTGCCCGTGCTGTGGCTAGGGTGAGGTGCACCCAGCAGCGCGGCGATGGTAGGCGCGATGTCGGCCTGACCCACCTTGCCGCCGTCAGAGCCGGCCTGCACCCCTCTCCCCCAGAGGATCAGCGGGACTTCCTTGACCACCGGCTCCCATCCACCGTGCCCGCCGGTGTCGATGTGCCCGTGGTCCGACGTAATCACCAGCGTGGTGGTGGAGGGATCCAGCACCTCTACTAGGTCGCTGATTAGCCCGTCAACCCTGTCAGCCGCCTGGGCGTACTCCTCGCTGGCCGCCCCGAAGGCGTGCCCCACGTCGTCAATGGCGCCGAAATAGACCAGGTTGAGGTTACCGAGCTCCCCCGCGCGGGCGAGCTCCACTGCCTTCCTGGAGACCTCTAAGTCGGGGTCCTCGAACTGCTCCTTGTCGTAAAGGTACCTCTCGTCGAACCAGGCGCCGAAAAGCATCTCCCAGCCGGGTGAGCCCACGAGCACGGTACGCAGCCCAGCTCGCTGCGCCGCGGCGAACACGTTGTCCACCTTCACCTGACCCTCGTACCAGTTGCTGGTGACACCGGTGATCTCCTGGTAGGCGCCTGTAACTACTACGGTCCAGCTGGGATAGGAGACGGACGGCTCACCTGTCACCGCGATCCGATAGGCCCCCTCCTCCATGAGCCGCCGCAGGACAGGCATCTCCTCAGCGCGGTCAACCCTCAGCCCGTCTATAACCACCAGCACCACCCGGTCGGTCAGCGGCTCCGTGGACCGCCCGCCGGGGAGGTCGAAGGCGTAAGGCGTCCGGTAGGCCGCGAAGCTCATCCAGCTCTCCTCCATCTGCTGCTGAGCCCACCGGCCGACGCCCACCAACATTAAGGGTACCAGTAACAATGCCAGGACGGCCTTCCAATTCACGTCCCGATCCCCCTCTCAGAAAGGTCTCTCTAGGTCGACGGCCTCATGCACGAACCCCAGGCACCGGCGGTAAGAGCGCTCACCGAAACCCTCACCTAGCCAGGGCCCTGCCCGGTTGGCGACACGCGTAACAAAGGGCCGACTCGGTGCACGCGAGGGCTCGACTCTCCCAAGGCACCCGCTATGTTTCCATTTTTTATCACCTTAACAGAGGACTTCGCCGATGGAGCCGGTTCTCCTTCCCAGGCTAAGAACAGTTAGGGCCCGGTTGTCGGGGAGCGGAAGGACATCGCTCATCTTGACCGAAACCAGAAGTCGGGAGGGATGGACTGTGACGGGATTCGAAGCGCTTGACCGGGAACACCTGCTCAGGGCCCTGGAAGACGCGGCCAAGCTGTGGCTGGCTCACGACGGCCTTTGGTTCCAAGCCGTAGAGGAAGCTTACGGCCTGCAGGAGGCCCTGCGGCTCGATGAGAAGGCCATGAGCCGGTTCACCGCCATTGAGGCCAGGCGGATAAAGAAGAGGCTCAACCTGCCCGAGGAAGGGGGGCTCAAGGCGCTGGCGGTGGCTCTCGAGAACCGGCTCTACGCGCTCATCAATCGTCAGTCGATAGAGCTTCGGGACGACGAGCTCCTCTTCAAAATGCTCGACTGCCGGGTCCAAGCCGCCAGGCAGCGCAAAGGCCTCCCCGCCTTTCCCTGCAAGTCGGTGGGCATCATCGAATACCGGGAGTTCGCCAAGGTCATCGACCCGAGGATAGAGGTGGAATGTATCGCCTGCCCGCCCGACCCCCGTCCTCATGAGTTCTGGTGCGGCTGGCGGTTTACGTTGAGGCAACCTCGCTAGTCAGCCTGGGCCAGCGGCAGTTCCACGGTGAACTCGGCCCGCGTGGGGTCGGTCACCTCCACCCTTCCCCCGTGGGCCTCGATGATCGCCCGGACGATGGCCAGCCCCAGGCCGCTGCCGGAGTCGTTCGGGCCCTGATCCTTGCCGCGGTAGAAGCGGCGGAAGATCTTCTCCACCTCGCCGGGGTCGATGCCCGGCCCGGTGTCTCGTACCGTGATGTAGGCCGTGTCCTCATCGGCCTCCAGCTCGATCTCCACCCGGCCCTTCTCCGGCGTGTACTTGACCGCGTTGCCCAGGAGGTTGTCGAGAGCCTGCCCCAGCTGGAAGGCGTCGAAGGAGCTTATCACCGGCTCGGCCGGGAGCCGCTCCCTGAGCTCGATCCCCTTCCGCTCGGCCTCGGGGGTGACCCTGTTCAAGGCCTCCCTTATGGCCGCCCGCAGGTCGCCCGGCTCCCGCTCCATCTTCACCAGGTCGGAGTCCAGCCTGGAGAGGGCCAGGAGGTTCTCGGAGAGGCGGTTCAGCCTCTGGATCTGTTTTCTGGCGTTGAAGAGGAAACGCCTCCGCACCTCCGGATCGTCATCGGCCCCTTCGATGAGAAGCTCGTTGAAGGTGTTTATGGCGGTGAGGGGCGTCCTCAATTCGTGGGACATATCGGCTATGAAATCCTTGAGCCGGTCCCTCTCCGTAGTTATCACGTTGAAGCTCCGCTGAAGCTGCCTGCTCATCTCGTTAAACTGCCGGGCTAGGAGCCCGATCTCGTCGTTGCGGTCCTCGGGGATCTCCTGGCGCAGGTTCCCGGCCGCCATCTGCTCGGCCACGAGGGCCAGGCGCTTGATGGGCTCCGTAAGCGAACGACTGAGCCATATCCCCAGCAAGGTGGAGAGGAGTACCCCCAGGAGCCCGATCTGAAGCAGTGCCCGGGTTAAGTCGCCCTGCATGGGGTTCACCGGAGCCAAGGGCTCGACCACCAGGAAGCCCTGGAAGTGCCCCATGGAGGCGAGCGGGATGAGCTGTCTGAGCTCCGCGGTGTTGATCTCCGGGAACAGCTTGATCTCCGGGATCCACGACTTCTCTGGAGGCGGCTCCCCCAGGTCGGGGTGTTCTGGCGACAGACGTTTGAGCTCCGCGAAGTCGGTGATGAGGGTGAGCTTCACCCCGATGAGGCGCTCCAGCTGCGGCAGCTGGGACCTCAGCTCGGGGATGCTGCTGAAGTACCGGAGCTCGCCCACCACGACCTGGACCTTCTGGTCGAAGCGGCCCTCCTCCTGTTTGATGAGATAGCCGATCACTATGTTGTTGACTATTACCCCCGAGACCACGAGGGTAACCACTACGACCACCACGAAGGATAGCACCAAACGCCACTGCAGGCTGTAACTGGTATGTGGGGTCACTCGCCAACCCTCCACTTGTAGCCCGTCCCGCGCACCGTCTCGATGTAGCTCGCACCATCAGGGGCGGGATCCAGCTTACTCCTTATGTTGTGAATATGTACGTCGATGGTCTTGGCCCCGCCCACGAAGCTCACGTCCCAGATCTGCTGCAGGAGCTCCTCGCGGGTAAAGACCCTGCCGGGCCGCGTGGCCATGAGCCTCAATATCTCGAACTCCGTGTGGGTGAGGCTGATGGGATCACCGCCCTTGAGGATCTTTCGCTCCTCAAAGCTTATCAGGAGGTCCCCGCGCCTGATGGGCCCGCCCTCGGAGTCACGGATGTCGTAGGCCCTCCTGTACATGGCCCTGACCCTCGCACACAGCTCTCGTGTGCTGAAGGGCTTGGTTATGTAATCATCTCCTCCGAGCTCCAGTCCCAGCACCTTGTCCACCTCAGCGTCGCGGGCGGTGAGGAAGAGGATCGGCAGAGAGCTTCGCTCGCGCATCCAACGGCACAGGTCGAGCCCTGAACCGTCCGGCAGGCCGATGTCCAGAAGGACTAGGGCGAAGTTCCGGCGTTCGAAGAGCTCACGGGCCTCGGCCACGGTCTCGGCCTCGAGAACCTGCCACCCGTCCATCTCCAGGGCATAACGCACGCCCATTCTGACGCCCTCGTCGTCCTCCACGAGCAGGATGTCGCGTCCCATCATCCGGTTCACCCCCACACAAAGAGTACTTATATCAATTTTACATAAAATCCTCTCAAACGCAAAAAAACAGGTCGGCGCCAGAGCCGACCACCTCTGGCGCCGATTACAGCCTGCCTCCCAGGCTCGTTGCCAAAATCTCGCTCAGTCCCGCCTTCCCAGGGTCACCCGGATGGTCAGCGGGCTGCCGTCACGATAGACCGTCAGCTCCACCTCGTCCCCCGGCCTGTAGCTCAAGATCACGGCGGCCAGGTTCTCGCCGGTAACCGGGCGACCATCGACGGCGGTGATAATGTCCCCAAGCCTCTCGGTCTGTCTGAAATCGGACCCCCTGAGGCCGGCCCTGGCCGCAGGCGTTCCGGGCTTAACGTCGATGACCACCGCCCCCGCCTCTACCGGGAGGTCGACCGCATCGCCGAGGTATCCCCTCACCAGGGCCAGATCTTGGAAGGTGATGCCCAGATAGGCCCGGGACACCTCGCCCCGCTCGATCAGCTCCGCCACCACCCTCTTTACCGTGTTCGAAGGTATGGCGAAACCTATCCCCTGCGCCCCCGGCGCGATGGCCGTGTTCACGCCGATCACCTCGCCGGCGGAGTTCAGGAGCGGGCCGCCGCTGTTGCCCTGGTTGATGGCCGCATCGGTCTGGATCAGGTTCTTGATCTCAAACTCCCTCACCCGTGGATTATCCCTGCTCATCACCGGAAGAGCACGGTCCACAGCGCTCACTATGCCCTTGGTCACCGTCGGGGCGCCGTCGAGGCCAAAGCTCATCCCCGACTCCCCGGCCAACGGGCTGCCCACCGCTATGGCCATCTGCCCGACGCGAACGGCATCCGAATCTGCCAGGGGCAGGGGCCTGACCTCGGGCGGGTCCTCCACCTCTATTACCGCCAGGTCCGTGAGCCTATCGGCCCCGATGACCCGGCCCGTCCTCCTCTCGCCGTTGGCGTAGAGGACCTGGACCTCGACGCTCCCGTCCACCACGTGGTAGTTGGTCACGATCCTGCCCGCCTCGTCGTAGACGAAGCCGGAGCCGCTGCTCACCACCGACGGCGTCGGGATGTTCAGCACGGGGTGGTCGCTGGGCATAGCCCGATGCACCACGATCCTGACCACGCTGCCTATGGACCTCTCGATGACCTCGATGGTCCTGAGCTCCTCGGCAGTAAGGCCCCCGGAGGTCGCCAGCGTGTCGACAGCACCGGAAGAGGCCCTGGCGGGTTCATCGTTCATCAGGGCGTAGACGGCCCACCCGCCCAGCACTCCACCTAACAAGGTGAACAGGAGACAGGTCGCGATGAGCCACCTTAACTGCGAGGAACCCCTGACCTCCGTCATCTCCGCCTCCTCCTCTGCTCCAGTCCGGTATGATTATCCTAAGTAATAATGTACAATGGTATTATGTGATAGGGGTTAAGCGCTTATTAAGGTTTCTTAAACTTCCAAGGGGACTCCAGCATATTGAGGGTTTTGAGTTAGCCTGGGCAAAACAGTACTAGCAGCCCGGCACGCCAGACTGGGAGGAAGGGAGAGATAGCAAGTGGAGCGTCGAAAGATCTTAGTAACCAGCGCGCTTCCCTACGCCAACGGAAGCATTCACATCGGCCACCTCGTGGAGTACATCCAGACGGATATCTGGGTCCGTTACCAGCGGCTCCGGGGGCATGAGTGTCTGTACATGTGCGCTGATGACACCCACGGCACCCCCATCATGCTCAGCGCCCGCCGGTTGGGCAAGACACCAGAAGAGCTCATCCAGGAGATGTACGAGGAGCATACTCGCGACTTTCGCGATTTTCACATAGAGTTCGATAACTACTACACCACCCACAGCCCCGAGAACAGGGAGCTCGCGGAGTACATATTCCAACGGGCCAAGGAGGGCGGCCACATCGTCGAACGAGACGTGGAACAGTACTACTGTCCGGACTGCGGCCTTTTCCTGCCCGACAGGTTGATCCTAGGGACCTGCCCCGCCTGTGGGGCTGAGGACCAGTACGGCGACGCCTGCGAGGTCTGCTCCTCCACTTACGGCCCCACGGATCTCGGCAACCCGCGGTGCGCGGAGTGCGGAGCCCAACCGGTCCGCAAGCTCTCTCGCCACTACTTCTTCAAACTGAGCGACTTCGCCGAGGCGCTGAAGGAGTGGGTCTCTGGGGACCGCGTCCAGCCCGAGGTGCGGAACAAGCTCGAGGAATGGTTCGACATGGGGCTCAAGGACTGGGATATTTCCCGCGATGCCCCCTACTTCGGCTTCAAGATCCCGGGCACCGAGGACAAGTACTTCTACGTCTGGCTCGACGCCCCGATAGGGTATATCGCCTCCACCAAGAACTGGTGTGATCAGAGGGGCAGGGACTTCCGGGAATTCTGGCAGGATCCCGGAAGCGAGATCTATCACTTCATCGGCAAGGACATCGTCTACTTCCACACCCTCTTCTGGCCGGCCATGCTCATGGCCGCCGGGTTCCGGACGCCGGACAAGGTATTCGTACACGGCTTCCTGACGGTGAACGGCAGGCGGATGTCCAAGAGCAGGGGCACCTTCATCAAGGCGCGCACCTATCTCAAGCACCTGGACCCCGACTTCCTGCGTTACTACTACGCCACGAAGCTCTCAGCCTCCGTGGTGGACATCGACCTGAACTTCGACGACTTCGTCCATCGCGTGAACTCGGACGTGGTGAACAAGGTGCTTAATCTCGGCAGCCGCCTGTCGCCGCTGCTCCACAAGCGGCTCGACGGCAAGCTGGGCCGCCTGGATGAAGATGGAAGGGAGCTCATGGCCAGATTGCGATCATCCCTCGAGGTCGTAGCCCAGAGCTACGAGGAGCTCGAGTTCCGACGGGCGATGAAGGAGATAGTCAGGATGGCCGAGCTCACCAACAAGTACGTTAACGACCGCGCGCCCTGGGACGTCGTCAAGACGGACCCCGAGAGGGGCCGGGCCATCTGCACCGCGGGTCTGAACGCGCTGCGCCTCATAGCCGGGCTGCTGAAGCCCGTGATCCCGAGGATGGTGGGGGATATAGAGAAGTTCCTGAACATCGAGCCCCTCACCTGGGACGACCTCTCAGCGGACCTCGAAAACCACCAGATCGGGAAATTCTCGCTGATCGCTAGGAGGGTAGAAATGAAAGAGATCGAAGGCCTGATAGCCGACAGCAGGGAGTCCTTAGATGAGAAAAGGGTCTCGCCGACCTCTACACCCCGGGGCCGTGAGAAGATAGAGCCCCTCGAGCCCGAGATCACCATCGACGATTTCATCAAGGTCGATATCCGCGTGGGGGTCGTGCTCAAGGCCTCACACGTCGAGGACGCAGACAAGTTGCTCGAGCTCGAGGTGGACCTAGGTAAGCTCGGCCGGCGGCGGATCTTCGCCGGGATCAAGAAGGCCTACGACCCCGAAGAGCTCCTAGGGCGTAAGGTCCTGGTGGTCGCCAACCTCAAGCCCAAGAAGATGAGGTTCGGCGTCTCGGAGGGGATGATCCTCGCCGCGGAAGGGGAATCTGGGGACGAGGACGTCTTCTTGCTCTCCGTCGACGAAGGTGCAGAGCCCGGGGACAGGGTCCACTGAGAAGACCAAGAGGGCCCTCCGGCCTCGGCCAGAGGGCCCTATATATCCCCAGTACGACGATGGGCAGCCTAGTTGATGACGGACGAGAGAGGAGGCCGTCCAATGGCTGAGATGGACGTCTTTTCCGTCGTCGGTCCGGTCATGGTCGGGCCCTCGAGCTCGCACACCGCCGGAGCCGTCCGCATCGGGCGAATGGCGCGGGCGGTGGCGGGAGCGCGAGTTAGACGGGCCGAGGTGGTCCTGCACGGTTCCTTCGCCGATACCTATCGGGGCCACGGCACCGATAGGGCTATCGTGGCCGGCCTGTTGGGCCTGGAGACAGACGACCCGCGGGTGAGGGAGGCCCTCTCCATCGCCAGGCGGAGCGGGCTCGATGTCTCCTTCCGCCTCGCTGACCTCGGCAACGTCCACCCCAACACGGCTAAAGTGATCCTGACCGCGGACGACGGGCGGACGACCGAGGTGACGGGTTCCTCTATCGGCGGGGGCGCCATCCGGATCGTCGCCATTGACGGCTATGAGGTCTCCCTCAGCGGCGAATACCACACCCTGGTCACGGTACACCAGGACCGCCCCGGGGTTGTGGCGCGGGTCTCGGACGTCATCGCCAGGGCGGGCCTGAACATCGCCTTCATGAGGGTGTCCCGTCGAGGCCGCAGGGCCGAGGCGATGATGACCATCGAGCTTGACGACGAGATACCCTCTTGGGTCACCTCGGAAGTGGGGTCGATACAGGCGATCCGCAGGGCCTTCGCCGTGCCGCGGATCTAGGGGGGTGATGATGCTGAGCGCGCCCAGCATCAGCGAGCTGGTCGCCAGGGCCGAAGCGGACGGAAAGCCGCTCTCGGAGGTGATCCTCGAGCTGGAGACCGCAGCTTCCGAGAGGGGCCGCGATGAGATCTGGGAGGGCATGCGCGCCGCCCTGAGGACGATGCGGGAGGCGGCGGAGCGGGGGACGAGGTCCAGCGTCAGGTCCATGGGCGGCCTAGTTGAGGGCTGCGGGAGGCGCGTGAACGCCCTTCGCCTGAGGGGTGAGTCCATCCTGGGCGAGCCGATGACGAGCGTAGTGGCCAAGGCCCTGGCCGTGGCGGAGGTCAACGCCGCGATGGGCCGGGTCGTCGCCTGCCCCACCGCCGGCTCCTGCGGGGTCGTTCCGGGCGTGATCCTCGGCCTGGGCGGCGAGCAGGCGTCCGAGGACGACCTCGTCCGAGCGCTGTTCACGGCGGCGGGCGTGGGTTACGTCATCGCCCAGAGGGCTACCGTCTCCGGCGCGGAGGGCGGGTGCCAGGCGGAGTGTGGGGCGGCCTCCGCCATGGCGGCGGCCGCCGCCGTGGAGATAGCCGGCGGCTCTCCTCGACAGGCCGCTGACGCCGTCGCCATCGCCCTGAAGAGCTTCCTGGGGCTGGTCTGCGACCCGGTGGCGGGATTGGTGGAGGTGCCCTGTATCAAGCGCAATGCCAGCGCGGCTGCAGTGGCACTGGTGGCGGCCGAGATGGCCCTGGCGGGAATTGAGAGCGTGATCCCGGCGGACGAGGTCATCGACGCCATGGGGGAGATCGGTCGACGCCTACCGCTGGAGTTGCGAGAAACGGCGCGCGGAGGGTTGGCGGCCACGCCCACGGGAAGGCTGATCGCCGCCCGTTTTCGGGCCGACGAGTGAGGCCGGGACCCCTCTCACGGCCCTGCGCATCACCGCCTCATGAGATAGCCGGGGTTCAGCCCGCCGCCTGCGGGGGCGACGGGCGCTCCAGGAGGAGCGCTCAACCTCCGCGCGCCTTCTCGCCGCTGCCTTAACGATGTGGAGCGGAGAGGCAGCTTTCTATGGAGAATCACCCCCACGGCCGAGGGCCGAGAAATCGGGCCCGTCGACAGTGGCGATGACAGCTCAGGCCAACTGTCTCTCTTGGTAGTGCGGGAACCGGCGGCAGAGCTCCCGGACGCGGGCGGCGATCTCCCTCAAGGCCTCGAGACCGTCCCGTCTCGCTATTGCTTCGTGGATGAAGGCGGCGATCTCCCTCATCTCGGGCTCCCTCATGCCACGAGTGGTGACGGCGGGCGTCCCCAGGCGAATACCGCTGGTCACCGTGGGCCCCCGCGTCTCGAAGGGAACGGTGTTCTTATTGACCGTAATCCCCACACGGTCCAAGATCTCCTCCGCCTCTTTACCGGTAACCCCCATGTCACCGAGGTCGACGAGCATCAGATGGTTGTCGGTTCCGCCCGATACGAGCCGGAAACCCCGGGCCTTGAGGCCCTCCGCCAGGGCCCGGGCGTTGGCGAGCACCTGCCTTTGATAGAGGACGAACCCCGGCGTCAAGGCCTCCCTGAAGGCGACGGCCTTGGCGGCGATGATGTGCATGAGCGGACCTCCCTGGATACCGGGGAATACGGCCCTATCGACCTCCCTGGCGTGTTCAGCCTTGCAGAGGATGAACCCTCCCCTCGGCCCGCGTAGCGTCTTGTGCGTGGTGCTGGTAACGAAGTCGGCATAGGGCACCGGGCTCGGATGAAGCCCGGCGGCCACGAGCCCGGCGATGTGGGCCATGTCGACCATGAACAGGGCCCCGACCTCGTCGCAGATCTCCCGGAACCTGGCGAAGTCGATGATCCGCGGATAGGCGCTGGCGCCAGCGACGATCATGGCCGGCCTGTGTTTCTTGGCCAGGTCCCGGACCTGGTCGTAGTCGATGGTCTCGTCGTCTCGGCGAAGGCCGTAGTGAAGGAAGTTGAAATACCTGCCTGATATGTTAACGGGGCTGCCGTGAGTCAGGTGACCGCCGTGGCTGAGGTCCATCCCCAGGATGGTCGCCCCGACGGGCACCGCGGCGAAGTAGACGGCCAGGTTCGCCGAGGAGCCCGAGTGGGGCTGGACGTTGGCGTGCTCGGCGCCGAAGAGCTCCTTAGCCAGATCGATGGCCAGGGCTTCCACTCGGTCCACGTGCTCACAGCCCCCGTAGTAGCGGCGTCCGGGGTAGCCCTCGGCGTACTTGTTGGTGAGGACGGTGCCGGCCGCCTCCAGCACGGCCTCGCTGACGAAGTTCTCGGAGGCGATGAGCTCGACCTTATCGACCTGCCTCGCCCTCTCCCCTTCGATGGCCTCATATAACTCGGGCAGCAACTCCCTGATCCGACTCATCCTCTCCCTACCCCCTTAACTCGAGCCGCTTTAAGGCCCTCTCCACGTATTCGAGATCGGGCGGGACCCGGATCAGCTCGCCCGAGGCTCGGATGGCGTTGGCGATGTCCTTGAGGCCGTTGCCCGTGACGCAGAGGACTACCGTCTCGTGCCGGTCGATGGCCCCGTCGGCCACCAGCTTTCGGAGCCCGGCCAACGCGGCGGCCGCCGCCGGCTCCCCGAAAACTCCCGTCGTCGCTCCGAGGAGCCCCATCGCGGCCAGGATCTCCTCGTCGCTCACGTTGACCATGGTCCCGCCGGAGTCCCTCACCGCCAGGAGGGCCTTATCCGGGTTCCGGGGGACCCCGACGGCGATGCTGTCGGCGAGGGTGTTCTCCTCCACGGGCTCCACCGGCCTGCCGGTGTGAAAGGCCCTGCTGATGGGGCAGCAGCCCTCGGCCTGGACCCCGACCATTTTGGGCAGGCGGTCGGTGAGCCCTGTGCGGTACAGGTCCAGGAACCCCTTCCACCCGCCGGCGATGGTGCAACCGTCGCCGACCGAGAACACGACCCAGTCGGGGATCTGCCAGCCGAGCTGCTCGCAGATCTCCAGCGAGACCGTCTTCTTGCCCTCCACCAGGTAGGGGTTGATGGCCGCGTTACGGTTGTACCAGCCCCATTTCTCGATGGCCTGGGCTGAAAGCCGGAAGGCGTCCTGGTAAGAGCCCTGGACGCTGATGACCGTGGCCCCGAAGATCAACAGCTGGGCGACCTTGCCCTCGGGGGCCCTCTTCGGTACGAAGATGATGCTCCTGAGCCCAAGGGCGGCGGCGTTGCCCGCCAGCGATGACGCGGCATTACCGGTGGAGGCACAGGCTACGATATCGGCCCCGGCCTCCATGGCCTTCAGGACGGCGACGGCCGAGGCGCGGTCCTTCAGAGAGCCCGTGGGGTTTAGCCCGTCGTCCTTTACGTAGAGGTTGTCCAGCTGCAGCACCCGCCCCAGCGCCTCGGCCCGATACAGCGGCGACCAGCCGACGCGCAGGGGACGCCGGGCACTCCCCTCCTCTACCGGCAGAAAGGGCATGTACCGCCACATGGAGTAGTCCCGGTTATCCTCGAAGGCCTCCCGGCTCACCCGTCGGGCGATGTAATCGTAATCGTAGATGACGTCCAGGATGCCCGCATCCCCACAGGCATCGCACGTATACCTATCGGGCCTCGCCGCGTACCGACGCCCGCACTTGATACATTCCAGGTGGCTGACGTTGTGCATGGGCAACACCCCGCTCATCGCCGACGAGGCCCCACGGGGTCATCGGCCGCGTGCGGCCTTAAGCCTTCTGTCGATCTCGGGGATCAGCGCCTGCTTCTCCAGCCAGTACTCCGGGTCGCGTTGGGCGTCCAGCTCCTCCACCGTCTTCCCCTGCTGCTCGACCCAGGTGTAGTACTTGAGGTTGAACCACCGCTCCCTCTGGTTAACAGTACCCTCCTGGATCCAGTCGAGCTTGACGGCCTGGAAGATAGAGCCGAAGCGAAGGGCCGCCCGCACCTTGTCCATCTCGCCGAACTGCTCCTCCAGCTCGGCCATAACCGAGCGATAGCGGTCGATGGAGTCGGTGGCTACGGTGATGATGTTATCCCGCGGCCCCATGCCGTAGAACTTGGCCGTCTTAATGGCCCCCAGGACGTTACACACCCCGGAGATGCCGAGTATCTGCGACATCTTGTCCACCGTGTCCCTATCTATGCCGGCCCCCTCAATCAGGAACTCCGTGCCGACCGGATCGGTGAGTAGATGCAGGCCCAGCTTGCACTCCATGTCATCGATGCACATAACCGCGTCCATGTTCAGGACGTTGTGGATCCACGGCACGTGTTTATCGCCGATACCCTGGATATCGTGTCCGCCGTAGCCGTTGTTGAACAAGGTCGGGCACTGGATGGGCTCAAGCCCGACGATACGGCACTCGGGGAAGCGTTGCTTCGTCCGATCACCGGCGGCGATGGTCCCGGCCGAGCCCGTGGCCACGACGAAGGCCGAGACCCTGCCGTTCCCGATGCCCTTGCGGGCTAACTCCTCGACCACTTCGAGGGCGCTGTTGCCCGTGACGTAATAGTGGAAGAGGTAGTTGCCGAAGACCTCAAACTGGTTCAGTATCTTGTTCCGCGGGTTCGCCTGGCGGAGCTCCTTGCACTTATCGTAGATCTCCTTCACGTTGCTCTCGCAGCCCGGGGTTTTGATGTAATCGGCTCCATAGTACCTGATCTGCTCAAACCGCTCCCGGCTCATCAGCTCCGGCAGCAGCACCAGGGACTCGTATCCCATGCGCGTCCCCACCCAGGCTCCGCCGATGCCGTAGTTGCCCGTGGAGGGAAACACGAGGCGGTCCCTCCTCGGCACTATCTCGCCGGCGAGCTGCTTTTCCACGATCACTGAGTAGGAGGCCCCCACCTTGTGGCTGCCGGTGGGAAATTCCTTGCCATACATGACGATGATGTTGGCGCTTACCCCGGTCAACCCCTCGGGCAGGAGGATATAATTCACGCGGTCCTCTGAGTTTTTCCAGGTGATGTTATAGAGGTTTACGGGATCTAGCGGGTCCTCCCTCTGGGCCCGCAACGCCCGTTCCCTCACCGACGGGTCCATTTTCGCAGGGTGCAGCATCTCCTCAAAGGTCGGTCCCCATACGTAGTTCGTCTCTGCCACCCAGTCCATCTCCTCCCTATTACAGGTGCCCGGAGAGCAGGCCCCTCCGGCATCTCCTGCTTGGATATCTTGCAAGTTTTGTGCCAGCCATAGGCGGCCCCCGGGAAAAACTAATCCGGGCGCTCCATCCGGTGAATGCTGGGCGCTTTCACCGGATAGGCCCGGAACCATTCCGGCCGCGTCCACGGCCGAACCTGTCTCATTTTGTGACACAAGCGGGGCCGGGGCCCGATAGGGGCGCCGTCTCAGGATGTTTCTTGTGTCTTAAAATGAGTCGCGCGGGTGAGGCCGTACTCCTTCAGCTTGCGATAGAGCGTCGCCCGGCTGATTCCGAGCTCGGCGGCGACCCGCTTCAGGCCCCCCGAGGAGCCGCCAAACCGCTCTAGGGCCTGCAGGATCGCTTCCCTCTCCACGTCCTTCAGCCTGAAGCTGGCAGCGGCTATCACGCAGCCCTTCCTCGTGCAGCTCGGATCGCCCTCCCTGACCCGCGGTGGAAGGTGCTCGGCCTCGAGAACCCCGCCCCTGGCCATGTTGACGGCGTATTCGATGGCGTTGGCCAGCTCGCGTACGTTGCCCGGCCAGTCGTACTGAAGCAGGACCTCGCGGCATCGGGGGCTGACCTCGACGATGTCCTTGGATAGAAGGGAGGAGTAGTTCTTCAGGAAATGCCGGCTGAGGAGGATGATGTCCTCCCGCCTCTCCCTGAGGGGCGGCACGTGGATGGGGATGACGTTCAGCCGGTAGTACAGGTCTTCGCGAAAGGCCCCGATCTTTATCATCTCCTCCAGGTCGCGGTTCGTGGCGGCGATCACCCGCACGTCCACCTTCACGGGCTTGACGCCTCCGACCCGGTCGAAGCACTTGTTCTGTAAGACCTGTAGCAACTTGACCTGGAGATGAAGCGGCATATCCCCGATCTCGTCCAGGAAGATGGTCCCCCCGTGGGCCAGCTCGAATTTGCCCATCTTCCCGCCCCGCTTGGCCCCCGTAAAGGCCCCGCTCTCGTACCCGAAGAGCTCGCTCTCCAGCAACCCCTCGGGTATCGCGCCGCAGTTGACGGTTATGAAGGGCCCGGCCGCCCGCCTGCTGGCCGCGTGGATGGCCCTCGCCAGCAGCTCCTTCCCGGTACCCGTCTCGCCCTGGATCAACACCGTGGAATCTCCTTGGGCCACCCGCAGGGCCTCGGCCTTGGTCTGCCGGAGACATTCGCTCTCGCCGATGATCCCGCCGAAGGGGTCCTGCCCCTTCCCTTCCGCCATGCCGTAAACGACCTGGGTCATCTCGGCGACGTCCTTCAGCGTGATCACGGCACCGCGCACCTTCCCCTCCCCTTGTACCGGGACGACGCGGCAGAGGAGGCCACGCCCTCGCACCCTGGTGAACCGCTGGGACTGGGAGGCCTCGCCTTCCAGGACCCCCACGGGGCCGATGCGCAGGACCTCCTCCAGGGCCCGGCCCAGCAGCTTCGGGCGCGGCCCGAGCATCTCCGTCGCCCTGCGGTTGGCCTGAGTTATCTTGCCGTCTTCGTCCACGGCCAGCAGACCCTCGTCTAAAAGGTCCATCATCACCGACATCTCCTGGGCCATGAGGGCCTGCTGGTCCAGGTAACGTCTTTCCAGGACCTTGCTGGAGATGAGCTCGGTCATCTTGGAGACGAAGTGCAGCAGGTCTCGCGCTCCGCTGCGCAAGGCCTGCTGTTGAGCGTGGTCCAATCCCACGAGCCCCAGCGCGCCGATCACCTGCCCGTCCACCTTGATGGGGCAGGATAACGTCGCCTTCTCATCACAGGTGTCCTTCTTTGGGCAGGGGCTGCAGAGGCGGTGCCTACCCGGATTGCCGACGAACACCTCCCTGCCGGTCTTCAACACGTGACTGTGCACGAACCCGTCGTGGAGCATGCGCTCCCCCACCCTCTGGCGGAAGCGGCCCGTGCCGGCAACCCGGTAGAGCTCCGAGTCGACCATCTCCACCTCCACGCCGAGCACCAGAGCCATGGCCTCGATCACCTGTTGAATGGCATCCCTGATCTGGTACAGCTCCGAGTTCATGCTTTCCCTCCCTAAGGCAGGGGAACATCGGTGGGCTCGTGGCCGCCATAGGCCCTCGCACCTTCCCCATCGGGGGCGCTCACTTATGCCTGTCGCTCACCAGCTCTCCGCCCACGCCGACGTTCTGGGGGTCGTTCTCCTTGATGAGCACGGTGAAGGCTCGCTCGGGGATGGTCGTCACCTTGCTCGCCAGGGCGGTGAACTCCCGCACCAGCTCCTTCTTCTGTTGCACCGTGAGCTGGGGCCCCTCGAAGATGATCACCGGCATCAGCACGACACCTCCTCTACTTGGGTATACCCACCTCGCCTAAGCGTGAACTTCGACGGACGGCATCGACAATCCTACTGGAGCCCAAGCTGCCTCCCTGGCCCAGAGAACCGCCGGGGGAACATCAGCGCGGCAGGCGCCGACCCCCGCCTCGGACGACGGGGGCCGGCGGGCTTTCGTCATTAGTAGGGGATGAACAGGAGGCCGAGCAAGAACACGGGAGCGGCCAGGATAAGCAGAGTTGTGGTGTAGCCGATGATGTCGCGCGCCCTGAGCCTGGTGATGCCCAGCAGGGCGATGGCCCAGAAGGGCTGGAACATGTTCGTCCACATGTCCCCGGCGCCGTAGGCGATGATGGTCTTGCCTATGGGCACCCCGAGCTCCAGTGAAACTTTGCTCAGAATGGGCCCGATCACCGCCCACTCACCGCCTCCGGAGGGGACGAAGAGGTTCATGAATCCCCCGGTCAACCACACTATGGCGGGGTAGGTGAAGGGGGTGGCGAAGTTCAGGAACCAATTGGCGATGATCTCGCCGAGGCCCGAGTAACGAATCATGCCCATGATGCCCCCGTAGAAGGGGAACTGGAGCACTATGCCGCTCGCGCCGCCGATAGCGTCCTGGATGGCCTTCATGTACCGGATCGGCGTCTGGTGCAAGATGACGCCGGCGGCCAAGAAGACGAAGTTCACGATGTTGAGGTTAAGGTCGAAGCCATGGTCCAGGAAGTAGCGGATGATATAGACTACGGCCATGAGGGCCACTAGCCCCGAAAGAAGCCTGCTGTTCTCGAGGCGGTCGGCGAAGGTGACCCGCTCCCTGGCCTCCAGCTGGGTGGCGGCCGTCTCATCCTGCGCGAGCAGCTCCGGGGCGTAGCCCTCGATCCCCACCGACTCCTCCTTGCGGGGGGCCATGAGATAGAAGATTAGCGGGACCACTAGCAGGACCAATATGGCGCTGTTGATGAGGGCGTAGGAACTGAACACCGTTTGGGTCAACGGTACGATGCCGATCATGTCCTGGAGAAAATGCCCCTCGGTGGCGACCAGCAATCCGGCCGATGAGGACAGGCCCCAATGCCAGACCATCTGCCCCGAGTACCCCGCCGCGGCCACGATGGGATAATGAACCTTGACGCCTCGCGCGTGGGCCTGCCTGGCGACCTCCAGGGCGAACAGGGCGCCGACGATGAGGCCGAGGCCCCAGTTAATCCAGGCGAAGACCCCGGCCACCAGAGCAGTGAGGGCAGCCGCCTGGGCGTTGTTATTCGGCCTGCCGGCGAGGTTCCTGATCAGGTCCCTCACGCCGGGGGCCACGGCCAGGGCGTGACCCGTGACCAAGATCAAGACCATCTGCATAGCGAAGGTGAGCAGGCTCCAAAACCCCGTGTACCAGTGGCCGAGCATCTCCATGAAGGTGTTCTGCGCCACGACTACGCCCATCAAGTAGGCGACCAGGGTGAGGATAATGGCGAAGATGAGGGGGTTTGGCATGTACTCCTCAGAGAGCCGCGACAGGACCCTGCCCAAAGTCCGAACCATCTATGACACCTCCCGATAGGTTTGGGTGAGATCTCTCCTCCTCCAACCCCGCCAAACCTCATAGATCACCCCCTCCAATGGAGTATCCGCTGGACTTCGCCTGCCTTGGGAACGTCGCTCGGTGGGCTATTCGGGCAAGAGTGGGTCTTCTGGGTCATTCGGTGGGACTCGCACTAGCGGGTTCTGGCTTCATCCTTTTGAGCCTGTTGCACTCGGAACAGGAGGCGGCCGGGCCGCCTCAGTTACGACCTACCGAGAGGTCAGGGGCGCCCTAGCAGCCTCTCGGCCGCCTCGATCCCCAGGACGTACAGGCTGGCGGTGTCGAGATAGGTAGACGCAACCTGGTCGAAGAGAATAGCGGCCGAGCCCGAGCTCCACACGATTACCGCCAGCGTCAGCTTGGGGTATACCGGGAGGAGACCGCCCATGTCGCCAGCGTCATAGGGAGATCCCCCGAAGGCCCTCACGGCGTCGTAAAACTCCGCCGGTTTGCCGGCGAAGGCCTCGGCCAGAGGCTCCAGGGCCTCCTTCTGAAAGGGAGCGTAGTGATGGGGCCCGCCCGGCAGCTCGAGGAAGGACAGCCACCTGCTCCGCGGAGGCAGGCCGCTGGCTCCAGCCAGATACCGCAGGGCCAGAACTTCCTCGTTCCGGGTCAGGCCTAGGCCCTCGCAGCTCACCTCACCATGCGGAAAGGTGACACGCAGCGGGTGGGAGAGGTATGCCAGGGAAAAGGTCCCGTCCTGGTAGCGAGCCCCGGAGGCCATGGCCATGAGCTCCGGGTCGCCCGCCCGGAACCCCTCCAGGGCCAGGCCGTAAGCGTCTTTGCTTCCCTTTCCCATCATCCACAGCTCCTCCCCTCGCGCCGGTCGGCTGGCCGCCTTGACGGTAAGCCTATTGGATGTGTCTTCGCCCTCCCCCTCCGCATAACCTCCCTCTCCTGCAACCTCAGGGCAAGTCGTACCCGCCAACCCGTATACTAGAGTCCAGCCGGAGGAGTAAGTCGTGCGGGAGGACAGCCTGCTAAAGGCATGGAACTACCTATTTGCTGACGAAGCCTCAGGACAGCAGGTACCTATGGCCCGACCAACAGTCACTACGCCGGTGTTATCCGGCAGGCCCTGGCCGCCTGTCATGGAGCGTGGTGGAAATGCCAAAGGGGCCCACAAAGGGAGAACTCCTCGATCGGCTCCGGAGGAAAAGGGGTCGCCCTGCGTTGGAGGTGTCTCGGGAACTCGCCAAAGGGGGGATGATTTACGATGGGGATGTTGCCAATCCTCCCCATGCCCCCTCAGAGCAAGAAGTCCCCACTCGGGACAGGGGATCGACCTCAAGTGGGCGACCCGACAGGTTAACCGCCGCCAGGGCGGTTTTCTCGTCGCAGAAGCGGCCCAATACCGACGACTGTTGGTGTAGTCACCGACCCTCTCCCTTGGCTCACCGTTCGTGTTAGCTGCCCCTTTGCCCGAAGAGCCGGATCTTCTCCCTCACCTTCTCCTTCATGGCCTCCCTCGCCGGCGCGAGAAGCTTACGGGGGTCTATCTCCCTCGGAAGCTCCTCGAGACGCGCCCTCAGGGCGCTCACGAAGGCGTGACGCAGCTCCGTATCTATGTTGATCTTCGCTATGCCCAGGGAGATGGCCATACGAACGTCCTCATCGGGGACGCCTGACGCCCCGTGAAGGACTAGCGGCACATCTACGGCGTCCCTGATCTCCTTGAGCCTGTCGAAGTCTAGCTGGGGCTTACCCCTGTAGAAACCGTGGGCGGTGCCGATGGCCACGGCCAGGCAATCGACCCCGGTGAGCTCCACGAACCTTCTGGCCTCCTCAGGGTCAGTCAGGGTGGCCTCCCGGTCTGAGACGGAGACGTCGTCCTCCGTGCCCCCGATCCTCCCCAGCTCGCCCTCCACGGAAACTCCTACGGCGTGCGCCACCTCCACGACCCTGGCCGTCAGGGCCACGTTCTCCTCGAAGGGCAGGGCCGAGCCATCGATCATCACCGACGTGAACCCGTGCCTGATGCATCGCATGACCTGTCCGAAATCGGTACCGTGGTCCAGGTGTAGGGCCATGGGGATATCTAACCCCTCGGCCGCAGCCCTGACCATGGCGGTGATGTACTCGATCCCGGCGTACTTGATGGCCCCCTGACTGGCCTGAATGATGACCGCAGCCCCCTCCTCCCGGGCGGCCTCCACGATGGCCTGCACTATCTCCAGGTTATTGGCGTTGAAGGCGCCCACCGCATAACCCCCGCGGCGTGCGTCTTCAAGTAACCGCGTCGTCGTGACCAGGGCCAACGACACCACCTCCAGTCGTTAGAGTGCTACGGACCGCGCTTGCTTAATAGGGGACTTCAGCGCCAACCCGGCCCATCCCTGCCGGCAGGAAAGGCGCCGGCACCGCCGAATACCCTGCTGGGGAGGTATGCATCGATGCATATTCGAGAGTTCACCATGGAGGACTACGACAAAGTGGTGGCCCTGTGGCGTGCCGCCGGCCTAACCGTGGGGTTCTCGGAGGCCCGGGAGGGCATCAGGCAGAAACTCGAGCGAGACCCCCAGCTGTTTCTGGTGGCCGAGGAAGGTGACGAGATCGTGGGGGCCGTCATGGGCACCTACGACGGCCGCCGCGGCTACTTCTACCGTCTCGGGGTCCTGCCCTCAAGACAGGGGCGCGGCATCGGCTCGGCCCTGGTAGAGGAAGTGGAAAGACGCCTGGCGGCTATGGGCTGTAAGAAGATCAACGTCCTCGTAGTTGAAGATAACGAGAGGGCCAAGGCCCTGTACCGAAAACTCGGCTACTCCTTGGCCCCCGTAGATGTCATGATCAAGGAGCTCTAGCCCGCGCACCTGGCCTCCCGCCGCGCCCGCAGGGTGCGAGTCCACTGCCGCTCGGTGAGGGGCCTGTCGAAGCTCCTGAGGTCGGCGATGGTGAAGCCGTGCTTTTGAGCCAGGTTCCTCATCCAAAGTATGCTCTCCACCGTGACGCCCGAACCGATACTCGTGTGCTGGTAGTGATGCTCCAGGGCCAACATCATGGTCTCGGCCATGCAGGCGTAGGCCAGCCCCTCCTCGAAGCCGAAGTCCCAGCCGAGGTCCGGCCTGCCGGGGACCTCTATAACTCCGCCGTCGATGACCAACACGTCGGGCCGTCTGTCGGCGACCTCGCGGCTGACGTTAGGCGGCCGTGATAGATCGCACACTACGGCGCCCAACTTTAGGTTATCGGGCGTCACCAGCTTGCCCAGGCTGTTGGTGGCGGTGATAACCACATCCGCTCCCGGAAGCACGGCGTCTATGTCGCTCGATAGCAGGACGACCCCCTCGCGCACCAGCTCATCGGCCAGCCTGAGGAAGGCCTCCTCCTCCGCCTCCGGGTTGGGAAGGCCGTCCAGCGCGGCCACCGTAGCCCCCAGCGTCCCCCGCTCGAACTTCCGGCCCTTAGCCAGCTGGCCCACCAGGTGACGGACCATCTGGGCGGCCACCTCGCGGAGGCGGGCCCTGGTCTTCTCCGGGTGCTCGGGGTTGCCGACCAGGATGAGCCGGGCCACGTTCTCCGAGAGGAGGAGCGTCAGGCCACGACCGATGGAGCCGGCGGCCCCCACGATGCCGGCGGTGACTTGACTGAGAGGGGACTCGAGTCGCTCTAGGGCCGTGAGGACCGCCTCAGCCGCCGCCACCACCGTGTAGCTGTTGCCGGTCGTGATCGCGATTCCCTCGTTCCGTAGGTATAACCCCGCCCGGGAGGCCACGGCGGTATAGGCTCCAAGGCCCACTATGCCGGCTCCGTTCTCCCGCGCCAGTTCCAGGGCCATGCGCAGCTCATCGAGGACCTGGTCCCTGGG
>DFND01000072.1:0-16377 GCA_002375895.1 Firmicutes bacterium UBA3576 | reverse complement strand
GGAGGTGACCCTGGTCCTGCCGATGACGAAGGGCTGCAAGATATCGTTCCAGCTGTCGGCGAGCTCCTGTATCTGCTCCTCGCTGAAGGCCTCTAGGCTCGGGTCGAACTCCACGTAGTTCTTGAGGTCAATGGGGTGAACCAGGAAGGCGAACCTGCCCTCTTCGGAGTCACCGGAGGGCTTGATCCGTGGCTTCCTGCGCCTCCTCAGCTCTCCGGTTACGGCCCTGCCGCCGCCGGTGCTCAGGAGGTGCCCGATGAAGGCCGCCGTATTTCCCCGGGCCAGCTGCCGGAGCATACGCTCAAGGCCCTCCAGGGCCACCTCACCCTGTTCCCGGGTTATGATCAGCGGGGGCTCGATGCGTATGACATCCGCGCCGTTGAGGGTCGGCGCCACCCTGAGTTTCTCGACGTTTAAGAGATAGCTGGATATCACGGGCGTCAGGGCCTCCTGCTCGGCCATCACCCCGAGAAGGCTGCCGGGGAAAGTGTCCTGGTTGACGCCGAACTCGATGCCCAGCATGAGCCCCTTGCCGCGCACATCGCTCAGGATCTCTGGATAGCGGGCCCGTAACTCCTCTAGGCCCTCCTTCAGATACGCGCCCTTCTCGGCCACGTCGCGGACGAGGGCCATGTCATCGCGGAGCAGGAGCTCCAGGGAGGCCAACCCCACCCTGGCCGCCAGCGTATTGGGCGCGAAGGTGGAGGAGTGCTTGGTGGCGAACTCCTCCGTGTAGACGTCCTCGGTGCACAGGACGGCGCCGACGGGGAAGATGCCGCCGCCCAAGGCCTTGGCCAGCGTCATGACGTCAGGGCTCACGCCCTCCTCCTCACAGGCGAAGAGCCTGCCGGTCCGGCCGAGGCCCGTCTGGATCTCGTCGAAGATGAGCGGGACGCCCGCCTCATCGCATATCCTCCGGACCTCCCGGAGGTACCCTGCGGGAGGCACGATGATACCGCCCTCGCCTTGGATAGGCTCGACTATGAAGGCCGCGTATTCGCCGCCAGCGAGCCTCTCCTCGAGGGCGGCCGCATCCCCGTAGGGCACGTAATCGAAGCCCTCTACCGGAGCACCGAAGGACTCCTGATAGCTGGCCTTGCCCGTCGCCGACAGGGCCCCCAGGGTCTTGCCGTGGAAGCTGTTGTAGGTGGCCAGGATGGCCTTCCTGCCCGTCCTGGCCCGGCAGAGCTTGATGGCCGCCTCCACGGCCTCGGCCCCGCTGTTGGTGAAGGTGACGTACCTCAGGCCCCGCGGCGCCACTTCAATGAGCCTCCTGGCCAGCTCGCTCGGGGCCTCCAGGTTTGACGGCTGTACGAAACTGGGCTCCCCCATCTCTCTCACTCTCGCCAAGGCCTCCCAGATCTCGGGCGGGTTGAAGCCGAAGGGCAAGGCCCCGTAGGCGGCGATGAGGTCGAGATACCGGTTGCCCTCGGCGTCGAAGAGGTACGCTCCCTCGCCACGCACGTACCTCTTGTCCATCTTCAACTGGGAGATGAGCCTGCCGAGATGGGGATTGACGAACTCTCGATAAGGATGCATTTTCACCCTCCTGAAGATTGTGCACAATTTCGTGCTCATGGGTTATTATACTAAAGGGCAGGGGAGAAGGCAAGAGCACGCGCTCTGCCACTGGAACGATGATCCTGGCCCGCACCCTAGAAAGCCCGGTTGGAGGCACCCTGTCCGTGCGCGACGCCCTCGGCCTCCTCGAGAAAGGCACCTCCCTGGCAGAGGCCGCCAACGTCAGCCGCGTCACTATCGACAGATCTGCTCTTACATTACCCAAGATCCAAAGGGCCTGCCCATTCAAGATGTAGCTCGTCAACCAAAGACGACCGGCGATAACGACCAAACGACGTCCAGCCCTTTAGGAAATAAGCGGCGACCGTCGACTCGGAAGGGCCCGTGAGGAGACGGGGAGCACCGGCCAGCGCTACCGCATGGTGCGCATCACGGTCGGTGCCGAACCCGATGTTGGGCCCTCCGGCAAACCATGCTCACCAGGGCCACTCTGCCGATGTGCCCGATGGGGCTCAAGCGGTGCGCTCGCGGGCCGACCGCCTTGACCGCGTAGGAGGTCCCTGGGCAGCATTCGGTGCGGCGAACTGAATTGCCTACCTGAAGGACGCGTACGCCTTCGGGTGGAGCCACACCCCGAGCCCTCTGTGACTTCCGGGCCCTCGAACTCCTCGAGCACGGCCCCCCACCGCGGGCAGGAGTGCCGCCGGGTGCAGCGAAGTTGGTCTTAGTCGGCAGACAGCTAGGACACCGTGAGCGTTAATCAAGGGCTCGCGGGGAGCTTCGGAGGGGGTAGCATGGAGACATTGGACGAAAAGCTCGAGAAGTTGAGGGGGATCCTGGCCGAGATGGGGTCGGTGCTGGTCGCCTTCTCGGGAGGCGTGGACAGCACCTTCTTGGTGAAGGTCGCGCATGATGTCCTGGGCGACCGCGTCCTCGCGGTAACGGCCAGGTCGGAGACGTACCCGGACTATGAGTACGAGGACGCTCTCAGACTGGCCAGAGACATCGGGGTGCGCCACCTCACCATTCACTCGGAGGAGCTGGACATCCCGGAGTTCGCGGAGAACCCGCACGACCGCTGTTTTTACTGTAAACGGGAGCTGTTCACCAAGCTCCGGGCGGTGGCCGCGGAGGAGGGCATCGCCTTTCTCGCCGATGGCTCCAACGCAGACGACCTCGACGATTACCGCCCAGGCCTGCGGGCCCTGCGAGAGCTCGACGTGCGCAGCCCGTTGCTGGAGGCCGGGCTGACCAAGGAGGAAATCCGGGCCCTCTCCCGGCGAATGGGGCTCTCCACCTGGGACAAGCCGGCCTTCGCCTGTCTCTCCTCCCGCTTCCCCTACGGCCACAGGATAACGAGGGAGAAGCTGAGGATGGTCAAGGAGGCGGAGCTGTTCCTGCGCGGCCTCGGCGTCGGCCAGTTACGGGTCCGCCACCACGACCGGATCGCCCGGATCGAGGTTGAACAGGAGGATTTCCCGAGGATCATGGCGGCCGCCGGGGATATCGTGAAGCAGCTCAAGGAGATCGGCTACCTCTACGTTACCCTTGACCTCGCCGGCTACCGTACGGGCAGCATGAACGAGCCCCTGATAAGAGACAAGGGGGCAGGACGAAAGGGAGGGAACGCCTCTTGCAGGAGAGACAGCTGAGAGAACTCCTCGAGGCGCTGAGGAAGGGCCAGCTCTCGCCGGACGAGGCCCTACGGCGAATCAAGATGCTGCCCTTTGAGGACCTCTCCTTCGCCATGATCGACCACCACCGCGAGATCAGGCAGGGGGCCCCGGAGGTCGTCTACTGCGAGGGGAAGACGGTCGAGCAGGTGGTCGCCATCATGGAACGGCTGGTCGCACGGGCGAGCGGCAACATCATCGCCACGCGCGCCGACGCCCGGACGGCGACCGCCGTGCGGGAGCGGATCCCCGAGGCTGAGTACCATCAGGAAGCACGCCTCATCGCCGTCCGCAAGGGCGAGCAGCGGAGGATCGGCCTGGTGCTCGTCGTCTCCGCGGGCACGGCCGACATACCGGTGGCGGAGGAGGCCGCCCTCACGGCCGAGTTGATGGGTAGCCGTGTGGAGCGGCTCTACGACGTGGGGGTGGCCGGCATTCACCGTCTTCTCAGGCACCACGATAGGCTGCTGGCCGCGCGCACTATCGTGGTGGTGGCGGGCATGGAGGGAGCCTTGGCCAGCGTGGTGGGCGGGCTGGTGGACAAGCCGGTGGTCGCCGTGCCCACCAGCGTCGGTTACGGGGCCAATTTCAAGGGCCTGGCCGCCCTGCTGACCATGCTGAACAGCTGCGCCTCCGGCGTCGTGGTGGTGAATATCGACAACGGATTCGGGGCGGGGTACGCGGCCGCCCTCATCAACCGGCTGGGAGAGGTTGCAGAGTGAAGATCGCTTATTTCGACTGCTTCGCCGGTATCAGCGGGGACATGGCGCTCGGGGCTTTCGTGGACGCCGTGCTCCCCCTAGAAGTCCTGCGGGAGAGGCTCGCCGACCTCGGGCTCGACGGGTATGAGCTGCGGGCCCGGTCGGTGGTAAAGGGCGGCATCGGCGGGACCAAGGTCGACGTCTTGCTGAGGGAGGATTCGCCAAGCCACAGGCATCTCGAGGACATCCGCGCCATCATCACCGGGAGCCGGCTCTCAGACGCAGTGAAGGAGCGGTCGCTGGCCGTGTTCGAGCGCCTGGCCGAGGCCGAGGCCAGGGTGCACCGCACTTCGCCGGACCGCGTACACTTTCACGAGCTGGGCGCCGTGGATACGCTGGTTGACGTAGTGGGCTTCGCCATCGCAGTGGAGGAACTGGGCATCGAGGAGGTCCATTGCTCGCCCCTCCACCTCGGCAGGGGCATGACCCGCTCCATGCACGGCCCCATCCCCGTACCGGCACCGGCCACGGTGGAGCTGCTTCGAGGCGTGCCCGTGTACTCCCGGGGCATCCAGAGCGAGCTGGTGACCCCCACCGGGGCGGCCCTGGTCACGACCTTCGCCAGCGCCTTCGGGCCCATGCCGCCGCTCAAGGTAGAAAGGGTTGGGTATGGCGCCGGCAGCAGGGACCTCGAGATACCGAACCTGTTACGGGTCTTCATAGGCCAGAGGCCCGGGCTCACGGCCGGGGCCAGGCGAGAGGGCCATCAGGAACGGGTCGTGATGTTGGAGGTCAACCTCGATGACATGAACCCGGAATTCTTCGACCACGTAATGGCCAGGCTGTTCGGGGAGGGGGCGCTAGACGTCTTCCTCACCCGGGTACAGATGAAGAAGAACCGCCCGGGCGTGGTCCTGAGCGTGCTGGCGCCCATGGATCGGGAAGGCCGCTTGGTGGAGATCCTCTTCGATGAGACCACGACCATCGGCGTCCGGGCCTACGAGGTGACCAAGCGGAACCTCCCTTACACGACGCTAGAGGTGGACACCCGCTGGGGCACGGTGAAGGTGAAGGTCGCTCGGGCGCCCTCGGGCCGTTACAACCTCGCGCCGGAGTACGAGGACTGCCGGAGGGCAGCTACGAAAAATCGAATTCCCATTGGCGCAGTGTACGACGAGGCTAAGCGGAAGGCGGGCGAGGAGATCTCCAACGGTGAGCTAGCTCAGCAGTTCTCGCCGCGCAGGTAGACGAACCAGTACACCACACCTACCAACACGCTGCCGCCGAGGATATTCCCTATGGTCACCGGTATGAGATTGCGAATCACGAAGGTAGGCCAGGTCAGGTTGGCCAGGTCCAAGGTCCCCCCGGCGACGCGCGTGGCCACCTCCACCACCTGGGGGGAGGATTTCAACAGGATCCCGAAGGGCACGAAGTACATGTTGGCGATGGAGTGCTCGAAGCCCGAGGCCACGAAGGCGGTTATGGGGAAGATGATCGCCAGTATCTTGTCCGTCACGCTGCGACCGGCGAAGGTCAGCCACACGGCCAGCGCCACCAGCGTGTTGGCCATGGTGCCCCTGACCAGGGCCTGTAGGAGGGTCAGGTTCACCTTGGCGTTGGCTATCAACAGGGCCCGGGCGCCCACGCCGTAGTCGTTGAAGGCCCATTGTTGAGTGGCGTAAATCCACAGGACCATGGCGATGGCCCCTAGGAAGTTGGCGAAGTAGACGATGACCCAGTTGCGCAGGAGCTCGCGGAGGGTTATGCACCGGCTCGCGTAGGCCATGGCCATGAGGTTGTTGCCCGTGAAGAGCTCTGCCCCGGCGATAACCACCAGCACCAGGCCCAGGGAGAAGGCCGCTCCCCCTATGAACATAGTGAGGCCGAAGCCGAAGGGAGAGTCGTGGGTCACGAAAGTAAAGAACTGGGCGCCAAAGGCGATGAAGGCTCCAGCTAAGAACCCAAGGGCGCTCAGATCCAGAAAACCCAATCGCGCCTTGGCCACCCCTACCTTCTCTACCCTCTCCGCCATCTCATCCGGGCGATATGGGTCGAAGTGGATGTCCTCAGACATACGAAGTGTCCCTCCTGTCGCCTATCATTGCCCATCACGTCATCGCACATTCTAAGCAGAGCGGTAGGGGAGAAGGATGAGGAGCGGCGGTGGTGAAGCCGTCGTGTTTATAGATTGTCTGGACGGACACTTCGGTTAACAGCAGCCCCCTTTCGGCAGTTAGCCGACAAGCGACATCGCAACGCCTGATACGAGGGGTATGGCGAACCCCCTTCATAAGGAGCGTGTATCTTTAGTTACCTGCTCCTGGCGGGAACTAGAGAGAACAGTAGCGGCGGGCGCTGCACCCGGACCCTCGACCAAGCATGACGGCCTTGGTCTCAGCTGCCTGAACAGGGAGCAACACCAGGTGGTTAGGAGGGGTCCGCTAGGGCCTGCTTCTGAGGATAACCTCAAGCAACAGAGTCGTGGAGAGATTACATAACGGCAAGGCCAGAGCAGGAGAGGACTCTCCCGCCCGGGCAACGTACCGCCTCTCTCCGGCTATAAATCATGAGGGCTACCGACTGAGAGCCTAGGCGGACCGCCCGGCATGAGATCGGGTGCTGTCGGTCAGCCTGGCCAGTAGCCTGCCTACGAGGGTCAGGTGGCGACGGGCCAGAAGGACGAAGAAGGATGCACCTATGCTCGGTGTGCTCACCGACTTATCCGCCGTGCCAGAGCTCGGCCCACGCTAGCAGGGTCTGCCATGGCCTCGAGCGGGATGCCAAGCGGCCTGGCCGACTGAGTCCTTGTGCAGGGCGGGTGCATAAGGCTGACGTGATCCCGTAGGAGGCGAGCTCTAACGGCGCCTCCTTCCCCGAAAGACAGCTCCTTTTGCCTTTGAAGATGGTAGGAGGCACACACACCGAGGTCTCGATGTAGAACGAGGGGCGCCTTCTCTTCCAAGACATGTTTAATTCCCCAACAAGCCGTCCGGGTAACGCTTCGCGCTGTTCGGTGAATCCGATGCCAGCCAGGCGCTCTAAACACCATTAACTAGCCTGAGATCAAGCGGATCGACGCGTGAAACCTCCTTGAGTTGGTCAAAATGCGCATCGGTAGAGAGAATGGTGTGAATATCATTGTTCAGCATTACGGCCACGTGGATCAGATCTCTCGGCGGCATGTCGGGGTACTTACCGCACAACTTACGAGCCCGGTCCATATCTTCCACAGTTACCGGAAGCACCGCTTGATCCATAATGGTCCTAAAGCTATCGTATACCCGCCATCCGTCTTGCTTGCGATTGATATCATGGTATCGATAAAGGATCTCTTGCAGGACTTCCGTATCCGTAACTCCCTGTATTGAACCGTCGGCTAGAGCATTGATTATGACTTGGCACGCCCTCTTGTAGCGATGTTCCTTACCGGCTGCATACATGGGGATATTTGTGTCCACAAAGAATTTCAATGGTTATGCTCTCCCCCAATCTCGTCCTCCATCCGCTCCCAATCATCAACCGATGCCCCGATTCGGCAGAGCTCTCGTGCCGCTTCCCGCTTCTGCTCCGTAGTAACCTGATACCTGGCCTCCAATGACTCGCGGATCACCTCCGCCATGGCGATCCCCCTCTCTCGGGCCTCCTCTCTCACCTTAGCCCAGAGCCTTTCGTCGAGACGCAGTTCAAAACGCCTTCCCACTCGGTTCACTGCACCTCTCTCCTTACGGTAATTAACTTACGTATAGACTACGCCGTATTAAGAGCTCCGTCAACATGCGGATATGGAACCAGAGAGCAGCGTAGTATTACAGATGATACTCGCCAGATGGGGCGAATCCCAGTCTCCGAAGAACAGCGCCGCCACAGGGTCAGGGCCAAGGTACAGCTCTCCGAGCCTCCACCTGCATATTCCCCCTCTCCCAACAGCACTCTAAGAGCGAAGGGGGGAGAGCCCTTGCCCACGCAAGAGGGAAAGGCCAGAATCATCGTCGGCATGGGCACCTGCGGCCTCGCCGCCGGGGCCCGCGACCTGTACACCTTCCTCCGCCGGGAGGTCGCACGTCGCCGGCTGGACGCGGAGGTCAAGCCCGTCGGCTGCATCGGCATGTGCGAGAACGAAGTGCTGGTGGACGTCCAGCTCCCCGGGGAGAGCCGCGTGACCTACGGCAATATGGACGTGGAGAGGGCCCGGCGTGTGCTGGAGGAACTCCTCGAGGGCGGTCGCGCCGTCGAGGAGTGGGTCGTCGGCATCATAGACGACGAGGCCCACCCCTACCGCGACCTTCCCTTTTACAGAAAGCAGGAACGTTTCGTCCTGGCGCGCTCCGGGTTCATAGACCCCAACTCCATCGACGACTACCTGTCCCGGGAGGGCTACCGCGCCCTCAAGAGGGTCCTCGAGGAGATGGGCCCCGAGGAGGTGGTGGAGGTCATCAAGACCTCCGGCCTCCGGGGACGGGGCGGGGCGGGCTTTCCGACCGGCACCAAGTGGGAGCTCTGCAGGAAGGCGCCCGGCCACCCCAAGTACATCATCTGTAACGCCGATGAGGGCGACCCCGGGGCCTTCATGGACCGAACCATCCTTGAGGGTGACCCCCACGCGGTGTTGGAGGGCATGGTCATCGGCGCCTACGCCATAGGTGCCTCCATGGGGTACATATACATCCGCGCCGAGTACCCGCTGGCCATCGAGCGCCTGGAGAAGGCCATCGTGGCCGCCCGCAGGAGGGGCTTCCTCGGGGACGATATCCTGGGCTCCGGGCTCTCCTTCGACGTCCGCATCAAAAAGGGCGCGGGCGCCTTCGTGTGCGGGGAGGAGACGGCCCTCATGTCCTCCATTGAGGGAGGTCGCGGCATGCCCCGGCCCCGCCCGCCCTACCCGGCGGAGAGGGGCCTCTGGGGTAAGCCCACTAACATCAACAACGTCGAGACCTGGGCCAATGTGCCCCTGATCATCAGGCGGGGTGCGGAGTGGTACCGCAGGGTCGGGACCGCCGGGAGCACCGGGACCAAGGTCTTCGCCATGACCGGCAAGGTGGCCAACACGGGCCTGGTGGAGGTGCCCATGGGCATCACCTTGAGGGAGATCATCTACGACATCGGGGGAGGCATAAAGGGCGACGTGCCCTTCAAGGCCGTTCAGATCGGGGGCCCCTCGGGAGGGTGCCTCCCCGAGGAGATGCTCGATACCCCCATCGACTACGACTCCCTCACTGAGGCCGGGGCCATGATGGGCTCGGGCGGCATGGTGGTGATGGATGAGACCTCCTGCATGGTGGACATAGCCAGGTTCTTCACCAGGTTTAACCACAACGAGTCTTGTGCCAAGTGTACCCCGTGCCGGGAGGGCACCCTGCGGATGATGGAGATCCTGGACCGGATCGTCGCCGGGGAGGGGACCAGGGAGGACCTCGACCGGCTGGAAGAGCTCGGGGAGGTTCTTCAGAAGACCTCGCTGTGCGGGCTGGGGCAGACGGCGCCGAACCCCGTGCTGAGCACCTTGAGGTACTTCCGCGAGGAGTACCTGGAACACGTCGAAGGCCACTGCCGGGCCGGGGTATGTGAGGGCCTCAGCGGGGGTCGGGCTCAGAAGGAGGTAAGAGGTGGTTAAGCTCTACATCAACAAGACCAGAGTTGCAGTACCGGAGGGCACCAGCGTCTTCAACGCCGCCAGGCAGGCGGAGATAGCCATACCTCATCTCTGCTACCACCCCATGCTGTCGGTCAGCGGGGCCTGCAGGCTCTGCGTGGTGGAGATCGAGGGGAGGGACGACCTCCCGGCCTCCTGCACCACCTCCGTGGCCGAGGACATGGTGGTCTGGACGGAGTCGGAGCGGGTCATCAGGGCCCGCAAGGTCGTCCTGAGCCTCTATCTCGCCAACCACCCCAACGACTGCCTCACCTGCGAGAAGACGGGAGACTGTCGTCTGCAGGACTACGCCTACCTCTACGGCGTGCAGAAGCCCTACTACCAAGGGGGGGCCCGCAAGGACTACCCCATCGAGGACACCAACCCCTGCTTCGAGCGGGACCACAACAAGTGTATCCTCTGCGGGCGCTGCGTCCTGATGTGTGACGAGGTCGTGGGGGTCCACGCCTACGACTTCGGCTATCGAAGCGCGGACGCCAAGATAGTGGCGGGCATGGACATGGGGCTCGAGGACAGCGCCTGCATCTTCTGCGGCAACTGCATAACCGTGTGCCCCGTGGGGGCGCTCATGCCGAAGTGGGGGCAGGGCAAGGGCCGGGCCTTCGACGTCCGACGCGTGGAGACCTTATGTCCGTACTGCGGCGTGGGCTGCCGGCTGTTCCTGCACGTCAACCACGGCCAAGTGGTGGGCATGAGCCCGGCCGCTGGGCCCGCGAACCACAACCTCCTCTGCGTGAAGGGGCGCTTCGGCCTGGACTTCATCCACCACCCCGACAGGCTGAAAAGGCCCCTCGTGCGCAGGGACGGACGGCTGCAGGAAGCTTCGTGGGAAGAGGCCCTGGACCTGGTCGCTGCCAAGTTCACGGCGATCAAGGACCGTTACGGCCCCGACGCCATCGCCGGCATCAGCTCGGCCAAGGCCACCAACGAGGAGAACTATCTGATGCAGAAGTTCATGCGGGCCGTGATCGGCACCAACAACGTCGACAACTCGGCCCGGCTCTGTCACGCCTCCACTTTGACCGGCCTGGCTCGGGCGTTCGGCAGCGGCTCCATGACCAACACCATAGCCGAGCTCGAGGACGCCGACGTCATCTTCGTCATCGGCTCCAACACCAGCGAGGCCCACCCCGTCATCGGCTTCTGGGTCAAGAAGGCCGAGAAGAAGGGGGCGAAGCTCATCGTCGCCGACCCGCGGGAGATCGATATGGCGGTGGACGCGGACCTGCACCTCCGCCACCTGCCGGGGACCGACGCCGCCCTGCTCAACGGGATGATGTACGTGATCCTGGAGGAAGGCCTCTGGGACCGGGAGTTCGTGGAACAGCGGACCAAGAACTTCGCGGCCTTCAGGGAGAGGGTGAAGAGGTACGACCCCGAGCGGGTCTCCCGTATCACGGGGGTCCAGCCGGAGCTCATAAGAAAGGCAGCTGGCCTCTACGGCGGCGCCGACAGGGCGACGATCCTGTACGCCATGGGCATCACGCAGCACACCACGGGGACCCTGAACGTCTACCAGATCGCCAACCTGGCCATGCTCACGGGCAACGTGGGCAGGAGGAGCACAGGGGTCTACCCGTTAAGGGGGCAGAACAACGTCCAGGGGGCCTGCGACATGGGCGCCCTGCCGGGGTACCTACCGGGATACCAGCGGCCGGACAACGCCGAGGTCCGGGAGAAGTTCGAGCGGGCGTGGGGCAGGCCCCTGCCAGAGCGCGAGGGCCTCAGCGTCGTGGAGATGGTCAAGGCCGCCCTGGCGGGAAGCGTGAAGGCGATGTACATCGTCGGGGAGAACCCTATGCTCAGCAACCCCAACGTGAACGAGTGCCGTCTGGCCCTGGAGAGGCTCGAGTTCCTGGTGGTCCAGGACATCTTCCTCACCGAGACGGCTCGTCTGGCCGACGTGGTGCTCCCAGCGGCGAGCTTCGCGGAGAAGGACGGCACCTTCACCAACACCGAGCGGCGGGGGCAGCTCCTCCGGAAGGCCATACCTCCCGTGGGCGAGGCTCGCCCTGACTGGGAGATAATCTGCGATATCTCACGACGCATGGGCTACCCGATGGAATACGGATCTACCGAGGAGATCATGGCGGAGATAGCCGAGGTCACGCCGATATACGGTGGGATATACCATGATAGGCTCGGGGACGCGGGGCTACAGTGGCCCTGTTACGACCGCGACCACCCCGGGACGACCTTCCTGCACCACGAGCGGTTCGCCGGCGGCCTCGGCGAGTTCGTGCCGGTGGAGGACCGGGCACCCGAAGAGCTCCCCGACGAGGAGTACCCCTTCGTCCTCATGACGGGACGAATCCTCTACCACTTCCACACGGGCTCCATGTCCCGACGTTCCCAGGCCCTAGACGCCCTCCGCCCCGATGGTTACGTGGAGATCAACCCGGAGGCCGCCGCGAGGCTGGGGATAGAGGAGGGGGAGGAGCTGGTGATATCCTCCCGCAGGGGCCGGATAACCATTAAGGCCCTCCTCACCAAGCAGGTACACCCGAGGGCCGTCTTCATCCCCTTCCACTTCGCCGAGGCGGCGGCGAACGTGCTGACGAACGACGCCCTGGACCCGGAGGCCGACATCCCAGAGCTCAAGGTATGTGCCGTCCGGATAGAGAAGTCAGCTCACGGTGATCCCCGGAGGTCCCCGGTCTCGTAACAGGGAAAGGACCCGAGCCCCTTGACCAGCGCCCGCATGCGCTGAAGCTCTCGGAGGGCCTCCTGTATCCTGGGCTCGGTCCCTTCTCCCTCAAGGTCCAAGAAGAAGACGTATGCCCACGGCTCGTCCCGCGAAGGGCGGGACTCCAGTTTGCGCAGGTTGATGCCTCGCCGGGCGAAGACTCCCAATACGCGGTAGAGCGCCCCCGGCACGTTGGGGGCGGTCACGATCAGGGAGGTCAGGTGGCCGCGGGCCCGGTGAGGATCAAGGCGCGAACCAACGAGGGATGCCCTCTGGGACGAGGCGATGAGGAAGAACTTGGTGTAGTTGGCCCGACCGGTCTGGATCCCGCCGACCAGGACCTCCAGGCCGTAGATACTGGCCGCCCTGGCGCTGGCGATGGCGGCGAGCTCAGGGCGACCCCGCTCCCGGACCAGGCGCGCGCTGCCCGCGGTATCGTAAGCGTCCACGGGCTCGAGCCCCCTTTCCTCGATGAACTCCACGCACTGGGCCAGCGCCTGCGGGTGCGAGAGGACCCGCCTCACATCATCGAGCCGTGTCCCCGGCAGGGCCAACAGGCAGTGGTTGATGGGGTGTACTATCTGGGCCAGCACCTCCAGCGTATGCTCCCGCAGCAGGTCATAGGTCTCGTTGATACTGCCGGCGAAACTGTTCTCCACCGGTACGAGCGCCGCGTCGACCGCTCCAGCGTCGACCGCCCTGAAGGCCTCGCGGAAGGTGCGGCAGGGATGGGGCACCGCCTCCGGCAAGAGGCTCAACAGGGCCTCTTCACTGTAGGCGCCGGGTTCCCCTTGGAAGGCGACCCGCAGTCTCTCCTTGGTCACGGCTCCTGCTCCTCTCCTGCGCAAGGTTGGGTTGATACATTTTACCACATCTCGAGGTCGGGCCGGAACGAACTTCCCGGGCATATTCGCCCCTCGCCCTCAGCAGGATAAATACCGAAAGGGGGGGGTCGCGTGAAAACCTCAAGGGCTACCCTTCAGAGAACCGACCGAATTAAGGAGATCATCGAGAAGTACCGAGGGGAGCCGGGCGCCCTCATACCGGTCCTGCAGGAGGTCCAGGAGGCCTTCGGGTACCTGTCCAGGGACAGCATGGGCCAGGTGGCGGAGGGCCTCGGCCTGCCCCGGGCCCAGGTCTTCGGCGTGGCCAGCTTCTACGCCCAGTTCTATTTGAAACCCCGGGGGCAGAACATGATCCGCGTATGCCTGGGCACGGCCTGTCACGTCCGAGGGGCTGAGAAGGTCCTGGCGGCCCTCGGGGAGGCCCTGGGGATAGGGCCGGGGGAGGTCACCGCCGACGGGAAGTTCACGTTGGAGCGGGTCGCCTGCCTTGGGACCTGCGGGCTGGCGCCGGCGGTGATGGTTAACGAGGAGATCCACGGCCGAATGGACGCCCAGCGGGCCGAGGAACTGCTCCATAGCTTGAGGAACTGAAGGGCCACTGACCGGGACCCGGCTCACCTTCTTGGAACATGGAACGCCGTGATGGTATATAATTTATACTAGAGAGGCCTGTACGAGCCCCACACTGATTCTCTCTCAACGCTGGAAATATCCTCTGATCGCAGGAGAGCTTTCCCCTCTGTAATGGAATCACGCAGCCGGGAGGGATTGGCGTGACCCTTCCGCTCAGGCCCACAGTCGGTCCGCCAAGAGGACCATCTGTCAACTGGTTGCGAATGGTCGCCGACGGGCTCACCCTTGCCAGGTTGCTCCTCGTGATCCTTATTATCGACGCGGGCCTCGGGGCTGCCGGAGACCGGTCCGCGCTCCAGCCGGTCATCCTCTTCAACCTGCTGGCCTGGACCACGGACATCCTCGACGGGCGCTTCGCCCGCGCCTCACACACACCCGCCTCCTTCGTCGGCCGTCTCGACTTCCCGGCCGATATGTTGCTTCTCTGGGGCACCGCCCTGGCCCTGTTCTCCGCCTATGAGCTGCCCCTATGGCCCCTGGCCCTGTACTGCCTCCTGGCAATTCTCCTGGCCGCCCGGTACCACGCCAAGACCGTGTTCATGGCCTTGGGCGCCCCCCTGGCCACCCTTCCCCCGTGGGTCGCCTTTCAGGTAGGCCACGGGTGGGGCGCGCTGTACAGCCTTTGGATTCTGCTGGCCTTGGCCCTTAATTTAGAGAGGTTCGGACAGGTCGTTTCCGGCTTTGTGAACCAGCTGCCCCGGGGCTTCCGCCGCCTGGTGCGTCGCTGGTTACCCGCTGCTCTCGTAGGCCCTCCCGACGAGGACGACTGACCTGGTGTACCTTTTGGCCCTCACGAGACCTTGGACCCCATCCCCCTATTCCTTGATCCATTTTTCTCATAGTCCCTTCCATTATTACCCCTTATTTCACATTATGGGAGGATAATCTTTAATTGGATAGAATATACACCAATAATATCCACGGCTGGGAGGTGGTTGTCCGGGGTAGTGCACCTATCCACCATCACTTAAAATCAGTTCAAAAGGGGGGGTAACTCTGTGAAGGCGAAGATACTAGGGCTGTTGGCGTTGACATTGGTGTTCGCGGTCGCGGCGACGGGCTGTGCGCCCGCGGGCGGCGGTGACATCCTGGTCTACGGGCGCGGGGCGGATTCCGTGAGCCTGGACCCCATCAACGTCACCGACGGCGAATCGCTCAAGGTAACCCAGCAGATATACGATACATTGGTCGAGTACAAGCCGGACAGCACGGAAGTAGAGCCGGCGCTGGCTACTGAGTGGTCCACGTCGCCCGACGGCCTGGTATGGACCTTCAAGCTGAGGGAGGGTGTGAACTTCCACGACGGCACGCCCTTCAACGCCGAGGCGGTCAAGTTTAACTTCGACCGCTGGATGTTCACCGACAACCCGCACCGCTATGACGGCGAGTTCGCCTACTACGCCTACATGTTCGGCGGCTTCGACGACAAGTCGGTCATCGAGTCCGTGGAGGTCGTGGACGAGTACACGGTCAGGTTTACCTTGAGGGAACCGCTGGCTCCCTTCCTCCAGAACCTGGCCATGACTCCCTTCGGCATAGCCAGCCCCGAGGCCATTAAGGAGTTCGGGCCGGACTTCGGACAGAACCCGGTCGGAACGGGGCCCTTCAAGTTCGTAGACTGGGTGAAGGACGACAAGATCGTCCTCGAGGCCAACAAGGACTACTGGGAGGGCGAGCCGGCCCTGGACCAGATCATCTTCCGCAGCATCCCCGACAACTCGGCCCGGTTCATGGAGCTGCAGGCGGGGAACATCGATATCATGGACGGCCTGAATCCTCCGGACGTGAAGATCGTGGAGGAGGACGAGAACCTCCAGCTCTTCCTGCGGCCGCCCATGAACGTGGGCTACCTGGCCATGAACATGGACGTGGAGCCCTTCGACAACCTGCTGGTGAGACAGGCCATAAACCACGCCATCAACAAGGAGGCCCTGATCGAGAACTTCTACGCGGGGCTGGCCCAGCCCGCGGTGAACCCGATGCCGCCGTCCATCTGGGGCTTTAACTACTCGGTAAAGCCCTATGAGTACGACCCGGAGAGGGCCAAGGAGCTGCTCGCCGAGGCGGGCTTCCCCAACGGGTTCAAGACGGAGCTCTGGGCCATGCCGATCCCGCGGCCGTACATGCCTCAGCCCAGGAAGATCGCCGAGGCCATCCAGGCCGACCTGGCCAAGATCGGCATAGAGGCCGAGATCGTGAGCTTCGACTGGGGCGCCTACCTCCAGAAGGTGGAGAACGGCGAACATCCCATGGCCCTGCTGGGGTGGATAGGCGACAACGGTGACCCGGACAACTTCCTCTACGTCCTCCTGGACAAGGACAACGCTGTCAAGGGCAGTGCCGGCAACATCGCCTTCTACCGGAGCGATAAGGTACACGAGCTGCTGATCAAGGCCCAGAGGACCTTCGACAAGGCCGAGAGGACCCGGCTGTACGAGGAGGCCCAGGTCATAATTCACCGTGATGCCCCCTGGGTGCCGCTGGTCTACGCCCAGCAGCCTATCGCCGCTAAGGCCAGCATCAGGGGATACATCCCCCACGCGACGGGCTCAGAGAAGCTGAACACCGTGTACTTAGAGACCGAATAAGAAAGACAGATGGGAACAGGGTACATGTGGGCTAGCCCCACATGTACCCTGTTAATTGGGGGGAGTTCTTTGACCAC
>DFND01000053.1 GCA_002375895.1 Firmicutes bacterium UBA3576 | reverse complement strand
TGAGCCAGGATCAAACTCTCCATCTATATCATCAAACACTTCTCGCCTAACACATATCCCAGCTCACCCTCACACTGTTCAGTTTTCAAGGATCGCCCGGCAGTTGCCGGTTGGTATCGCTTTCGTCGTTGACGCCGTCTGACCGGCGCCGATTTCTAATGTTAGCAGAGAACTTTCCGTCTGTCAAGCATAAGCCGAAGGTTTTTCTGAGAACTTCAGTTCCTCGGCTCAACGTGATACTTAGGATACCAGGGAGCGCAGAGGCTTGCAAGAGGAAATTGCTGGCCTCTCTCCCTTTATATCTATTATGCCCTGCCTCTAATCGTGCGATGCCTGCGGTCTCATTAACGGGAACAGGATGACGTCGCGTATGCTCGGGGAATCGGTGAAGAGCATGACCAAGCGATCGATGCCGATACCGATACCGCCCGTTGGCGGCATACCGTACTCCAGGGCCATGATGAAATCATGATCCATTACATGCGCTTCCTCGTCGCCCTTTTCCCTATTCTTCACCTGTGCCTCAAAACGTTCCCGCTGATCATAGGGATCGTTGAGCTCGCTGAAGGCGTTAGCTATCTCCATGCCGTTTATGAAGGCCTCAAACCTGTATGTAAACTTCGGCCGCTCCTTGATCTTTTTCGCCAAGGGGGAGATAACCACCGGATAGTCGAATAGGAAAATAGGTTGCACCAGGTTGGGCTCGACCTTCTCCCCGAGCAGCTCATCTATTACGCTGCCCACCGTGGGCTTTTTGTCCATCTTCAAGCCCAGCTCATCTGCCACCCGTGCCGCATCCTCGTCGGTTTCCAGGGCCTCGATGTCTATTCCCGCATACTTCTTGATAGCATCAGTCAGCCTCACCCTCTCCCAGGGCGGACGCAGGTTGATCTCACGGCCCTGATAGGTGATGGTCGTGGTGCCCAGGACCTCCTCGGCGATGGTGGACAGCATGTCCTCCGTTAGCTTCATCATATCTTCGTAGTCCGCATAGGCCTCATATATCTCCACCGAGGTGAATTCGGGATTATGCTTGGTGGAAATGCCCTCATTGCGGAAATTCTTCCCTATCTCATACACCTTCTCCAGGCCGCCGACTATGCACCGCTTCAGATGAAGCTCAGTGGCAATCCTCAGGTACAGGTCCATGTCCAGGGCGTTATGATGGGTCCGGAAGGGACGGGCCGTCGCCCCGCCGGCGATGGGGCCTAGGATCGGGGTCTCCACCTCCAAAAAGCCCCTCTCGTCCAAGAACCGCCGCATGGAACTTACCATCTTGCTCCGTAGGATGAAGGTCTCCCGGACGCGCTCGTTAACTATCAGGTCCACATAGCGGCGCCTGTAACGCAGGTCAACGTCCTTGAGGCCGTGCCATTTCTCGGGCAGGGGCCTGAGGGCCTTGGTGAGAACCTTGATGTCCTCAGCGTTCACGCTTACCTCGCCGCGTCGAGTCTTGAACACCTGCCCCTTGACGCCGATGATGTCCCCTATGTCCAGGAGCTTAAAGACGGCATAGGCCTGTTCCCCGACCTCGTCTTCCCTCACATAGATCTGCACGCGGCCCGTCTGGTCCTGCAGATCCATAAAGGCCACCTTACCGTGACCCCTGATGGCCATTATCCTTCCGGCCACAGATACCCGCTTCCCGTCAAGGGATTCAAACTCGTCCTTGATCTCCTGCGCATGTACGTCTGTGACGTATTTCTCCCCGTAGGGGTCTATCCCAAGCTCGATAAGCCTGTCCCTTTTCTGCTTGCGGACCTCCAGTAGCTCAGAGCCTTCCACATCCTCTCCCCCTTCTAGTCGTTGCCAGACGAGACGCCGCTGAGCTCCAGGACCTCATATCTCAGAGTGCCAGCTGGAACCTTGATCTGGAGCACGTCCCCCACCTTCTTGCCCATCAAAGCTTTCCCCACTGGCGAAAGGTGGGAGATCTTATGGGCTGACGGGTCAGATTCGGCTGAGCTCACGATAGTGTACTCAACGACTTCGTCTTCATCGAGGTCCCGCAGCTTAACCGTCGTGCCTATGCCGATGTGTTCTGTGCTAACGTCGAGTTCGTCCATCAGCCTGGCGTTCCTGAGGAGGTTTTCCAGTTTTAGAATGCGCCCCTCAAGAAAAGCCTGCTCATTCTTCGCGTTCTCGTATTCGGCATTTTCACTAATGTCCCCGAACTCACGAGCTTCCCTGATGCGCGCCGCGATCTCCTTCCGCTTGACCGACTTCAAGTGTTCGAGCTCTTTTTCAAGGCGCTTCAGGCCTTCTGGTGATAAGACAATCTCGTCTTCCTTCATCCTGGTTCCCTTGCCCCCCTGCCAACTTTTAATTCCCGAAATTCCTCTGACCAATATACGTCCAGATAAAGGCCTTTATTCAAGGCCCGAGCACGTGCTGGCGGGAATAAATTAACACTGACGGACCGCCTCCGCCAGTGCAGCTAATCTTGCCCTTATCATTATAGATGGCCTCACATCCCCCTGTCAACTACGTTCCAGCCGCCCAGCGATATCTCCCGCCCCTCCCTCTTTAAGCAGGCGACGCTGAAACCGTGCGATTGGGCGGCGCTGATAAGGCTCTCCGCAGAGGCTTCTTTCTTCACGGCTCTGAGGATGGTCTCCAGCAACGACGGCTCCACGGTCGCGCCAGGCCACCCCAGCGGCCGACCGTCGAAGAACCCCTCTTCGAACACCAAGGCGTCCCCGACATCGCTTCCCCTAAGACGTTGCCCCGGATCCGCAACGACGATACTACCAGTAAGAGGAGGCAGCTGTCCGTCGAGAAGGATGACCATTTCCGCGGCTTGCACGGCCTCCGTCGGCGACAGTGTGGTGATTGCCACGCCAAACTTCTCATACAGCAAGCGTCGTGCACGGCCAACGGTCGGATCCCGACCAGAGATGACTATACTCCTCACCCGCTGGGCCAGCAACTCGGCGTAGATGTACCCTCCCGGGCCGAAACCGATGAGGGCCGCGGTCGCCCTAGCGGGGTCCACTCCCAAAGACCGCGCTGCCACACAACACCCTTCAACTACGGATAGGGCCCGCAGATACTCTCCGTCGACCAGCTCGGGAAGGGACTTTCTCACCTCCGGCCATGCCGCCAGAAGTTCGGAGGAAATACCAATAACCCGGCACCCAAGCCGACTAGCCCGTCGGTAGGTCGCCAGGATGCGGGAGGCCTGGTTCGGGCAACGGGCGAACTCCTGATAGGATAGCAAGAGGAAGAGGAACACTCCTTGAGCCTCGCCCTCAAGGCGAACCTCGCGGACCTCGTGCCGACAGAGGTTTAGCCGTTTCCTCAACAGATCCCACAGCCCGCCGGGGAGCCACCGGGGAGGAAACAGCTCTGCGACTGTAACCAGGGAAAGGTATCCAAAGGGCTCCACGGGACGCCCTCCGCCTGCTGTGGATTGACAAGCGGAACCGCTCAGCTAGCGAGATCTAAGACCGTGGGCTCAAAGCCTAGCGCCTCTAGCAACTCCTCATAGTCCCGAACGGTCAGCTCCTCCGGCCGCTTGCCCGATGCTGCCACAATCACGGCCTCCATGACGTTCGTCCCGAAGGACCTGCCCTCCAGCCTAGGTGTGGTAGTAACCAGCGTGGTCACGCCTGCCTCTCTCAGTAACTCGATGTCCGAAGGCGTGGTGGTATTGGTGATTATCGCTTTACCATCCAACCTAGGCGGCATGTAGCGTTTGATGAAGTGGAAATCTCCCGCTATCACGTCAGCCTCTTCATAGTACCGGGCGTACTTGGTCTCTGTCCTCTCCTGCTTCTCGCCGGTGGGATACAGCATAGAGATGGGCAGGCGACAGGCAATCGGAGCGATGACTCGCGCCAGGAGATCCAAGGTCCGCAAGGACCTTAACTTCACCGGCACTCCCAAGACGAAGATCAAGTCCCCGATGATGAGGTCGGCGCCCACCTCGACGAGGGCCTCAGCCATTCCGAACCTGTCGACCGCGGAGACGAGCAGGACCTTCTTGCCCTGAAGTGGAAACCTCCCGTCTTCAGCGAGCTGCCTGATCACTCTTCTCTCGAGAGTGTTCTTCAGGCCGGTCCCGTCGACGATGGGGGTCTTCTGCGGCGTTCGGGCCAGGTCCAGAGCGTCCCGCAGGGCATACCGCCGTTTTCCTGCGCACACGTAGAGGTCGATTCCGCCCATGCCGAAGGCGTCGACTTTGCCGTCAAGCTCATTTAGTATAGATATGGCCTTTCTCTTGTCCCCATCCGTCCCGCGACGTTCGATCCTATACTTCTCACCCAGAAGCTCTACCTCGACCATATGATCTCGCGCAGAGGACCCCAGACTAACGCTTACGATCCATTTCAAAGTGACATTCCTCCCAGCTCTATCTTCCCTGCAGAGCCCGGATCAGCGCTCTCAGCTTCTCCGGCTCGTAGTACACGTCCTGGCGAAGGGGTGAGTGACCAATGGGCTCACTTACGACATCGGTATCCAACAAGGCCTGGATCATTTCAACTCGCTTGTCTGACCCCAGGACTATTACCGTATCGTAAGTGCGAACTCGCCTGATAAGCTGCATGATCTCGTTAACGAGCTCGATGCCGCTGCGCTCCTCGACATAAGCCCATCTCTCTTTCTCCGTCAGCAGGAGCGTGAAATCTACGCCCTCTTCCTGGCAAACTTGATGTAGCTCCTCCTTATTTCCAATGGGGAAGCCGATCACGGCGATGGTACCGCCTTTGCGAACTTCTCCCAGATTCTCAAGCCGTGAGATGAAGGAGCGATCGATCTTGAACTTCTCCGCCACTTCCTGCTGCGAGCGACCCTTGCGCCGTTCATCCAAGATCCGGTCGATAGCCCTGTCGATGCGATTGCGGTCAATAAGCTTGTCGCCAACCCTTATGAGAGCCACGCAAGCACCCCCGTTGTGCACAATACCGTGCTCATATCCATTCTACCATCTCTGCTAGACATTAACAACATCATGACCAGGGATCGGCCGGGAATCGGGCCAGGATCTTGGCCAAGTTCCGTGGCGTGAGGATTTCATCTTCGTGCCACATCCCTATCTTTAAGTTTCTCAAGATCTGCTCCGAAGACAAGTTCAGGTCCTCGGTTACCTTGGACAGGGCCAAACGACGCGACTCCTGTAGGGCTTCGCCAGGCCCCAGGCCTTTCTCCAACCCCCGCAGAAATTCGCGGTGGAGATGGAAGTGAACGAGATTAGTGAGGGGATTACCGCACGCACCGGACTTGGTGACGCCGAATACTTCCGGTAAACGAAAGCGAAATCCCACCTCGAGAGATGTCTTCAGCTCCTCCGATTCCTGTTGTAGGGAGTGGCGCAGGGTCTTGACGGTGCAAAGGGCGTAAAAGCGCAGGCTTCTGATGATAGCATGTTCGATGGTGTGGGCGAGCTCTGGTGACACCAGCCCTGACAGGTTGGCTTGAACAGCCACCTCCTGGCCATCCTCCAATGCCTCCCCGTAAATGCGAACCCAGGTGCTTTCCACGCCGTTCATTAAGGTCTCGCCATGGGTCGGCCTCCATCCAGCTGCAGAGATAACGGGATATCCCCCTTCACGCAAAACCTCGATGTCCAGCGGCTCAACGTCAAGAGCGAGGATCTGTCCGCCACCGACGGTGAAACGTGATGCTTTGACATGCCCCGCCCCTTTTACCCTGGCGAAAACAACTTTTACCTTGCGCGGGGGATTCCCAACGTAGACCGGCTGTCTCCAGGCGTCGACGACAATTGCCCTCACCCCTACCGGATAGAGATAACCTTCGGGCGTGAGGGGCGCTAGGAACAAACCCTCCCTAACGGCGAGGTCCAGCAGGTCCTTCATCCCGGGTTCGGCGAAAACTCCGTTAATGTAGCCTCCGTCAGGGCGCGGGAAAACACCGTTAGCAACCGGCGTTGTCACCATGTACATAGGCTTCTCCCCTCCCATACTCCTCGAGCAATCTCCTCATCTCCTGAGCAGTGGCGGCCTGATAGATGCGGCGACGCAAGGCGGCAGCACCGGGGAGGCCCTTGACGTACCAGGCGGCGTGTTTCCTCATCTCCCTTACCGCCACCGGCTCGCCCTTCCATTCCACCAGCTTTTCCAGGAGGCAAAGGGCCCCCTTCACTTTCTCTTCGATAGTAGGCGGGGGAAGGACCTCCCCGTGGACGAGGAGGGCCTTGATTTCGCGGAACACCCAGGGGTTGCCCAAGGCTCCCCTGGCGACCATAATCCCATCGCATCCAGTCAACTGGAGCAGGCGCTGGGCGTCACCCGCGGTGAAGACGTCGCCATTCCCGATGACGGGCACCGACACCGCCTGCTTGACCTCGGCTATGATGTTCCAGTCGGCCGAACCCGAGTAAAACTGCTCTCTAGTCCGACCGTGCACCGTGATGGCGTCACAGCCGGCATCCTCACAGACCTTGGCCAACTCTACGGCGTTCACACTGGCGTCGTCCCATCCTTTACGCATCTTGACGGTGACCGGAACAGGGACCGCCTTCTTCACCGCCGCTACTATTTCGCCGGCCCTCTTCAGATCACGCATCAAGGCAGCGCCCTCGCCGTTTCGGACGATCTTCGGCACCGGGCACCCCATGTTGATGTCGATCAGGTCGGGGCCGAACTCCATAAGCCTGGCAGCGGCGGCGGCCATGGAGTCGGGGTCACTCCCGAACAACTGGATGCCAATTGGCCGCTCGGCATCGTCAAATTGTACCATTCTCATGGTCTTCGGGTTCCCGTGCAGGATAGCCTTGGCGCTTACCATCTCAGTAAACATCAGTTCGCATCCCTGCTCTTTGGCCAGCAAACGAAAAGGCCGGTTGGTAACACCCGCCATCGGGGCTAAGACGATACCGTGAGGCACTATTACCTGTCCAATCCTCACCTTTATTCCTCCCCTACGCCGATTTGTTCTGTAAGTTCGCGGCCAAGAGCTGTTCCCCCTTCGGGCCGTCTCAGGCGGGTCCTCCGCGCTGACGCCTACTGTAATCGTATTGTGCCCGAGGTGCCTGTGCAAGGTCGAGTTTTTGCGGCTGCTTATTGGATTCCAGGGGGTTGTTGACCTCGGGGACCGAGGAGACGAGGTCGCCTTGTGCCTGCTAGGATTTTCTGTTATTATAATCCTGCCAGAGGGAATGGAAGGGGGGGATCAGGAATGAAGATCGTGTTCCACGGCCATGCGTGCTTCGAGCTGGACACCGGTAAGGGCAAACTGCTCTTCGACCCATACCTGAGGGATAACCCGGTCGCCTCCATTGGCCCCGAGGACGTGAATCCCGACTACATATTGGTGTCTCATGGCCATTTCGACCATCTCGGCGAGGCCGTGGAGATAGCGCGGCGAACTCAGGCCCTCATCATCACGACGGCCGAGTTGGCCACTAAGTGTTCGGAAGAGGGGGCACAGGCTCACGGTATGCACATCGGAGGGTGCCGCGCCTTCGACTTCGGTAGGGTGAGGCTGACCCCGGCCCTGCATGGTGCGGGCGTTCCCGGTGGTCATGCATGCGGGTTCATCGTCGTAACAGGGGGGTACACCACCTACTTCGCTGGCGATACGGGCCTGTTCGGCGACATGCGGCTACTTGCCGAGCTGGAGAGCATCGATCTCGCGTTGTTGCCCATCGGGGATAACTTCACCATGGGTGTAATCGATGCCGTCTTGGCTGTGAAAATGTTGGACCCGAAGCTGGTAATACCCTATCACTACAACACCTGGCCTCTCATTCAGGCCGACCCCTTGGAGTTCAAGCGCGAGGTGGAGCGGCAGACTACAGCCAAGGTGGAGATAGTCCAACCTGGGGGCGAGCTGACACTGGAGGGCTGAGCTTCTCACTACGAGAGGCTTTTTTAATGCACTAAAGTTGAGTTGTCATCGTCAAGGTCATCGGATATGCCGGCCGCCTCAAGGACTGATTCTTCGCAGTATATCGGCGCACCGGTACGTAAAGCTAGGGCTATGGCATCACTGGGCCTCGAATCGACGTCGACCGACTCCGTAGGGCTCTTCAGCCTTATGATGGCGAAGAAGGTGTTGTCCCTGAGGTCGGTTATAACTATCCTCTCCACGGAAAGTCTAAAGGTGTTCAGCACGTTCTTGAGGAGGTCATGGGTCATGGGCCGGGGAGGAACTATGCCTTGCAGCTCCATGGCAATGGCACTGGCTTCGAGGGGGCCGATCCCTATGACCAGCAGCCGGCTGTTGTCCACCTCCCGAAGGACCATCACGGTTCCATCCGTGCCTTGGACTATGCCGATGCTAACCAGTTCCATGCGGACCATAGCCGTCTCACCCCCAACCAAGGAAGACTGGTAGGAGTTGCATAATAGAGTATACTCCATGCGCTGTGGAAATACAACCTAATCGCTTTCCCTTAGTAGAACACAGGAGGTGCGGCAGATGAAGGCCCTGTTGAAGGCTGCTCCCCGACCGGGGGCAGAGCTAGTTGAAGTAGAAGTTCCCGAGGCCGGGCCCGGCGAGGTTGTGTGCAAGGTGATCCGCGCGTCCATCTGTGGTACGGATTACCATATATACACCTGGGACGATTGGGCGGCCAGCAGAATAGAGGTCCCGCGGATCTTCGGCCATGAGTTTTGCGGAGAGGTCGTCAAGGTGGGCCCAGGCGTCCAACAGGTCTCACTTGGCGATTACGTAACAGCGGAGACCCACATCGTGTGCGGCCACTGCGCTCAATGTCGTCAGGGACAGGCTCACGTGTGTCAAGAGGTGGCGGTCATCGGGGTCGACGTGGATGGGTGTTTCGCCGAATACGTCAAGGTGCCCGCCCAGAACCTCTGGCACACGGACAGGGCCTTACCGCCTGAAGTGGCGGCTATACAAGAGCCCTTGGGGAACGCCGTACATACAGTTTTCGCGGGCGACATAACGGGCAAGACCGTGGCGGTAATTGGCTGCGGCCCCATCGGTCTTTTCAGTATCGCCATATGTCGCATCGCTGGCGCCAGGACGATCTTCGCCACCGACGTGAATCCCTACCGGCTGGAACTGGCCCGGGACCTCGGAGCGGACGAGGTCCTTAACGCCGCAGAGATCGACGTCGCGGCCGAGATCCTGGCCGAGACCAAGGGGCAGGGCGTAGACGTGATGCTAGAGATGTCGGGGAACCCCGACGCGATCCGGGCCGGTTTCCGCGTGCTGCGCAGTGGTGGCCGCGCCTCCTTGTTAGGCATCCCCTCGCGACCCGTCGAGATCGACCTCACGAACGAGATCATCTTTAAGGGAGCAGTCGTACAGGGAATCTTCGGCCGGCGGATGTACGAGACTTGGCATCTAACGTCGTCCCTGCTCGCGTCTGGATTGGACGTGAGCCCGGTGATAACTCACGTATTGCCCATGGATAGATACGCTGAGGCCATGGAGCTTATGGGAAGCGGAAACTGCGGCAAGGTGATCTTGAAGCCCTAGCGGGGTTCGAGGCCCATCAAGACCATGTCCGAGATCGTCTCGTCTTCGGTCTCGCCCATCATGCCTGCGACCGCCAGGGTGTGTAGAACGCCTAGGAGAAGATAGGCAGCGTGTCGGGGATTAACGGGCCGCAGTTCGCCGCGTTCTATACCCTCCCTCACGAGGTTCTCCAGACTGGAGAGAATATTCTCTCTCAGCCCGAGGAACCAATCGTGCATCTCATCGCCGAGTCCAGTCAAGCCTTCCAGGATCACCCTGGCGGCCCGGCTGTTGGTGCGGGCGAGGTACAGGTTCGTCTGGAACAGAACCCGGATCCGGTCCCGCACCCGATCCTCCTCCTCCACGGTGGACTGTAAGATTCGCACATACCTCTCCATGCCGTCTATCAGCATGGCCCTAAAGAGGTCCTCTTTGCTTGAAAAATACTGGTAAATGGTACCCTTCCCCACACCAGCCTCACGCGAGATATCCTCTATCCGGGCGGCATGAAAGCCGTGCTGCGAAAAGACGCTGAGAGCGGCCTTCATAATAGCCTCTTTTCTGCTGCTCCTGTCCTCACCCATCTACCTTCTCCTTCCTGAACAGGCGGCTTGCCACCTTCTCTAGGGTCAAGTAAACGACGGGGATGACCACCAGCGTCAAGAAGGTGGCCACCACGAGACCGGAGACGACCACGGTAGCCAAGGGGGCCTGCGCCTCAGCCCCGGGCCCAAATCCGAGGGCCACCGGCAACAGGGCCAGGATCGTCGTAAGCGCAGTCATTAGTATGGGCCTGAGCCTCGTAGGACCGGCCTCCAGCAACGCTTCTCTCAGTGTCTTCCCTCTCCGCCGCAACGTGTTGGTATAGTCCACCAGTACGATCGCATTGTTCACCACTATGCCGGCCAGCATGATAGCGCCTATGAGCGAGATCACGTTGAGGGTTCGTCCGGTCAGCACCAGGCCGGCCATCACGCCCACGAAGGCGAGCGGCAGGGTGAACATGATGATCAAAGGATGTAGCAGGGATTCGAACTGACCCGCCATGATCATATATACGAGGATCACCGCGAGCGCCATAGCCAGGTACAGGTTGCCGAAGGCCTCTCTCATCTCTTCATTCTGTCCACCGTACTCGATCTCGTAGCCCGCGGGAAGGGCCAGGCGGTCGACTCCAGCCTTGATGTCACTGACCACGCTCGCGAGGTCACGCTCGACGATGTCCGCGGTAACGGAGACCAACCTCACCTGTCCCTCTCTGGCTATGGAGTTCGGGCCCACGCCCTGTTGTAACGTAGACACATCCCCTACGGAGACGAAGGTCCCCGTCGCCGTTGCCAGCGGGATCGAGGGCAGGTCGTCGACGTGGTCTGTGTAAGCGGGTGCTAGCCGAACCCTAACGTCGAACTCATCGCCCCCTACCCTGTACCTCGTGGCCACCTGCCCCTGTAGGGAGGTCCTCAGCGAGGTCCCGATAGCAGCCGGGTTAAGCCCGTACGTGTAGGCCAGGGGGCTCCTGGGAATCACCCTCAGTTCAGGTCTGCCCTCCGAAGCCGTGGTATCCACCTCGCGAGTGCCAGGTACCTCCTTAATGATCTGCGCAACCTGCTCGGCTAGACCCATGAGCACCTCTATGTCGTCACCGAGGATCTTGACCTCCACCGGGGGACCGGAGAAGGCCTCCGAGCCCAGGTACCCTGAGGAGGCGGTCACTTTGATGTCCACGCCAGGTATATCCTCTAACAGGCGACGAGCCTCCTCCACTACTGCGAAGGTGCTCACCTCTCTATCGTCGGACAGGCGAACCACCAGTTGGCCGCGCTCACTCCCGCCGGAGACGTCCATGAACTCCCCTGAAGAACCCGCTGTGAGGAAAATGTCCTCCACTGCCGGAAGGGTCCAGAGGCGCCTCTCTATCTGCTCGACCACCTCAAGCGTCCGGTCCAGAGAGGTCCCGTTGGGGAGCCTAACGGCGACCGTGAACTCGCCCTCGTCCATGGCGGGAAGGAATTCAGCCCCCACCAGCTGATAAAGCCCTATGCTCAACGCCAGCAGGAGCACCGCCACGGTGATGACCGTCGCCCGGTGGTCCAGAGCCCATCTCAGGGTCTTCAGATAGCCGTTCATGACCGCGGGCGGGAGCGCCCTTCCAGGCACCCTCTCGCCCACGTGGGCGCTCCACATGGGTATCACTGTGAGCGAGACCAACAGCGACGAGAAGAGGGCGAAGGAGACCGTCAAAGCCAATTCCTTGAAGAGCTCAGACGCCACACCTTCTATGAAGACAACTGGAAGGAACACAGCAATGGTGGTCAGAGTTGACGCAGTGACGGCGTTAGCCACCTCTGCCGTTCCCTTGCTGGCCGCCTCTTCGGGCTTGTAACCGGATTCCTTGTACCTGAAGATATTCTCGAGGATAACTATGGCGTTGTCCACCAACATCCCCAGGCCCAGGGCCAACCCGCCTAGGGACATGATATTCAGCGTCAGGCCGGAGAAGTAGATGAGGATGAAGGTGGCGATCATAGAGATCGGGATGGCGAGGGCGATAATAGCCGTATTACTCACGCTTCCCAGGAAGACATACAGGATCCCCACAGCCAGTACTGCGCCTATGAGCCCATTCCTTATCAAGTTGGCTATGGATTCCTCTATGAACTCGGCCTGGTTCAGGGCCACCGTGATCTCCACGTCATCCGGCAGTTCCTCGCGTAGCCTCTTTAGCTCTGCGGAGACGGCGCGCGCGACCTGCACGGTGTTAGCATCCGTCTGCTTCTGGATGGATACGCCTATACTCTCCACACCGTTCATGCGGGTGATAGTTGACGCCTCTCTGGCGGCCATCTGCACCTCACTGACATCGGCGAGCTCTATGAGACCATTGGGCCCGGGCACAGGCAGACGAGCTATCTCTTCTATGGATTGAAACTCAGCCGTCATTCTAACGACGACTTCCTTGCTGCCCAGGTCGGCGTTCCCCACGGGCAGGTCGACGTTATGGAACCTCAGGGACCGCATTATATCATCCAGCGTAATGCCGTAACTCTGCAACTTGATAGGGTCAACGAGGACCTGAACCTCTCGCTCATACCCTCCCGTGATCTCCACCGAGGCGACCCCGTCAAGCCGCTCTAGCCTGGGCTTTAGGATCTCGGTGACTATCCTCCGAGTATCCTCCAGGCCTTGGCCGCTGGAGACGGCGAGGGTCATCACAGGCAACATAGAGGGATCGATCTTCAGCACAAGGGGTGTATCGGCATCCTCGGGGAGCAGACCTTCAATGCGCTCGACCCTGTCGCGCATCTGCATGATGGCAAAATCCATATCGGTCCCCCAATTGAAGACGGCGGAGACGATAGAGAGGCCCTCTTGGCTCTCAGAGCGGATGGTATTAATGTTATTTACCGTCCCCAAGGCCTCCTCGATGGGGATGGATATGAATTTCTCTACCTCACGCGGGCCAGCCCCCTCGTACGAGGTTACGACGACGGCCACGGGCAAGTTCATGGAGGGGAAGAGGTCGATGGCCAGCCGACTCAGGCTGACCCCGCCGAGGAGAACGACGATCAGTATGGCCATGATCACCGTTATCGGGCGTCGGATTGCCAGGTTGGTCAGGTTCATTCACTCGTCGCCTCCTGTACCATCACGCGAATACCATCATCTAGAAACTCTGCGCCGGAGACGATTACCAGCGCTCCATCCTCCAAGCCCGCAACTATTTCAGCCCTGTCTTGGTGAATGAGGCCGACCTTCACCTCACGTTCCCGGGCCACCGCAATATCCTGGCCCTCCTGCTCAACTACGTAGACGAGGGTCCGGTCCCCGGCATAAACCAGGGCGTCGACGGGAACGGTGAGGACGTTCTGTCGCCGCGCCGTCACCAGCCGTACCTCGGCGAAACCACCCACCAACGGGGCCTTCATGTCGGAACTCGCGGCCACCGCCGTGAACAACCCCGGGGCATCCACGGCCGCGATGTCCAGTGACTCTATGGTCCCCACGACGGATTCGCCGCTGGAGACAGGCGTGATCACCACTTCGTCTCCCTCGCGAACCTTGGACGCAACCTCCTCAGGCAGGGTCATACGCACCCGAATACCGTCGATCTGGCCGATCACGGCCACGGGTTGGCCGGGGCCTATGATGTCGCCTTCCTTGACCAAGAGGCTCAACACCGTACCAGAGATAGGCGCTTCGATGGAGGCCCTTTGGAGGGCGTCCTCAGCCATTCTAAGCGACGCCCTTGCCTGCTCCAGTCCAGCCCTGGCGCTCCTGATGACCTCCTCGCTCGCACCCTTCTCAGCCAGGGCCAAGGCGGCGCGTGCAGCGTCCACGTTGGCCGCCGCTATCTGCATTTGGGCGTAGGCCGCATCCAGCTGGGCTTTCGCCGCGTCCCTGTTCTCGTACACCTCACGCGCGATAAGGTAGGCTTCATAAGCTGACTCCTCAGCTATCTTGGCCTGCTCTAACTGGAGCTCGGCCATGGCGATCTGCTCCTCAGTGGGGAGCGATTGTAACAGCTCAACCTGGTCACGGGCCGAATCCAGGTTGATCTCCGCCACCTTCATCTGGGTCTCGGCTGCGACTAATTGCTGTTCCGTTTGATATAGGCTGAGCTCTAGCTCCACCTTCTGTTGCGTAAGGGTCTCAGCGTCGTCAGCACGGCCCTCGGCCAAAGCGGCGGCTATCTCGGCTTCAAGGGCGTCGATCTGGGCCTCCAGGCTCGCCACTAGCTCTGCCAGGCCATCATAGGCCTTTACGGCGCCGTCGTAGCTCGCCTGGGCGGCCTCCAGCGCGGCCTGGGCCTGGCTCAGTTCGGCCTCCGTTGGCCCTTCCTTCACCGACTGTAGGGAGAGCTCAGCGAGCTCGCGGGCCTTGACGGCCGACTGCCACTGCGCCTTGGCCGCCTCCATCTGTTGCCGCGCCGCCGTGTTATCGATAAAGGCGCTCATCGCGCTATCGTAGGCGCGCTTGGCGCCTTCGTAAGACGCTTCAGCCTGACGCAGCTGGGCCCGCGCCATCTCCAGGTCCTCTTCCGACGCTCCGCGCTCGGCCTGCTGCAGACTGGCTTCGGCCGCCGCTACAGCGGCCCGAGCCTGTTCAACCTGCGCTGCCAGCTGGGCAGCGTCCAGCTGGACTAATAGCTGCCCAGCTTCAACCCTTTGCCCCTCCTCGAACAGGACCTCCAGGACCTCGCCGCCCACTTCGGCCACCAACGTCCTCTGGTCCTGAGGCACTATAACACCTTGCACCACTCGGAATACTTCGATGTCGTCCCTGGTGGCACTAGCCACCGTCACCGGTACCCCTTCTTCCGTCATCTGAGATTCAGATGCGGATTGGGTACAGCCGACGAGAGTCAGTGCCGCCAGGAAAAGCGTAAGGATAATGGCCTTCTTCGCGCCCTTGACCACAGATTGCGAACCTCCTCGGGTTATTAACTGACTGACTGGTCAGTCAGATCATAGCTTCCCAACACACAGGTGTCAAGAGGCGTCGGGGCCTCTCTGGGTCTCTGGGAACCCCCTCAACTCCCCTATCACGGGCTCCCGCTAATCCGTGCGTCGGTCGCGACGCACCGCTAGGGGGAAATAGAAGGTAAAGGTAGTCCCTCCACCTGGAGCGCTTCGCACCTCTATGCGACCCCCCTGGGCCTCCACCAACTCCTTGGCAATGGTTAGACCGATGCCGGTCCCGCCAACGGTTCCCGAGTGGTCTGCCTTGTAAAACCGCTCGAAGATATAGGGGAGATGGTCGGGGGGTATGCCCGGGCCGTCGTCCTGGATTTCAAGCTTGGCGAAATCGCCGTCGGTGGTAAGCGATACCCGGACGGTGGTCTCCTTTGGCGTATGCTTGTGGGCGTTGTATAATACGTTTCTCACCGCCCGCGACAGGGCGTCGCGGTCGGCGACAAGCTCAACCTGGCCACTGCATTCCTTGACCATCCTCTGGCCCTTCTCCCGGAAGAGGGGCTCCAGCCTCTCGCACACCTCGGACAGAACCTCGACGAGGTCGAAGCGCTCTTGCCTCAATTTGAGGCTGCCGCTCTCGGTCAAAGCCAGCTCCTGAATATCCTCCACCAGCCTCTTCAGGCGTACCACCTCGGAGTGGACCACCGCCAGGTTATCTTCAGTGGGCTTCATGACACCGTCCTGGAAACCCTCGATGTAGCTCAACACCGTGGCCAGCGGAGTCCGCAGCTCGTGGGCCACGTCTGCCGTGAGCTTCTTCCGCAACTGCTCCAAGCGCTCAAGACGCGCGGCCATGTGGTTGAAGTTCTCGGCCAATAAACCTATTTCATCCCCGGTCTTGAGGGTCACGCGACGACCGAGGTCCCCGGCGGCGAAGGCGCGTGCAGCCTTCGTCAAGGTCTTGATGGGGCTGGTGATGCTGCGTGCCGTAACTAGGCTCAAGACAACGGCCAGTACTAGGGCCAAGGCGCCGGCGGTGAGCATGGACCTGTTGACCGCCCACTTGTACCTCAGGTCCTCTACACTCCATATGCCGACTCTCTCTGGGGAGTAAATGCGGGCTGTGCCCATTTGCTCACCTCGGACGACGACCGGCACATCTGCTGCGTAGAAGTCATCGGCTGAAGCTCCCCAGCCCCTGCCCATCATACCCCCCATCATGCCACACGCCACCTGAGAGTCGAACACTAGGTTGCCTTGGTTGTCGTAGACCTGTACGATGGTACCGGTCATCATGCCCACGTGGGCGGCACCGGCGTAGAGGGCCCGGAAGTCACCGGTCTTCTCGTAGATGTCCGCCAGAGCCTCTACTATACGTTGATTCCGCACCCTGTCCCGCTCCAGGAGGTAATCGTTGAACTCTTGGTCTATCGCCCGATTGATCAAAATCCCCGTCAGGCCGATGGTGATCAACGTGACGAGGAGAATCAGCAGAGTGAGACGGGTCTGCAACCTCTTGAGCTTCGGCACGCGCGTCACCCCCTCTCCGGGTCCAGTTTGTACCCGACACCGTAAACGGTCACAATGAAGTCCGCAGGCGCCAGTTTGTGCCTGATGTTCTTTATATGGGCGTCAATGGTCCTCTCATACCCTTGATAATCATAGCCGAGGGCCAGCTCGATGAGCTGGCTCCTGGTAAAGGGCCGGCCCGAGTTCCTCGCCAGCACTTCCAGCAGACTGAACTCAGTCGGCGTGAGCTCAACGCGACGGCCGTTGACGGTCACCTCGCGGCGGACCCAGTCCACCACCAGAGAATCGCCTATCGTCATGCGGTCGGCGCGCGGCCTCTGGGAATCGACCCTCCGCATGATGGCGCGGACCCGCGCCACCAGCTCTCTCGGGCTGAAGGGCTTGGTCAGGTAATCGTCCGCCCCGATGGACAGCCCCTCGACGCGGTCCTCCTCGGAGGACTTAGCCGTGAGCATCAAGATCGGGACGTCTGACGAAGAGCGAACCCTCTTGCAGACCTCCTCGCCCGAAAGCCCCGGTAGCATGAGGTCCAAGATCAGGAAATCGTACTCCTCCTCGCGCAACTTCTCCAGAGCTTCGAGGCCGTCGTGAACTACCGTTACGTCGAAGCCCTCCCTCTGGAGGTAGGCCTTAACTACCCTTGTGATCTTCTCCTCATCGTCGACGAGAAGAATACGCATAGAACATCCCCCACTCGAGATACAGGTTCATTATAACTTCTGATTGTGAATAATTTGCGAAGGATTATCTGGAATTTATCACTATAAAGCCCTCGTCATCGATTGCCGTTTGCCAGGGGCTTGAATATTCCCGTATCTTCTCGAGGATCTCGATGGCCCTGGCGCCCGACAATATCTCAGGGTGCCCGCCGTGAGTGTAGACGGGAACTATGCGGGCGGATTCCAGCCTCCCGTTGGCGAAGTTGGCGAGGAGAATGCAGCTCTCCTTTGTGCTCTCCACAGTGTAGGGGAAGATGAAATTGCCCAGGCTGTAGGCGATAAGGGCCCCGCGGTACACCTCGAAGCCCTGCAAGACGTGGGGATGGTGCCCCACCACCAGGTCGGCCCCGGCGTCCACCAACATTCGTCCGTATCGTATCTGGTAGTCGCTGGGATAATGGGCTTTCTCCTCTCCCCAGTGCACGGAGATGATTACGACGTCGACCTCCTCCTGCAGGGACGTTACGGCTCGTCGTACGTGCGCCTCGTTATGCGTGATCGCTATTCCTGGGTGGCCCCGCCCTGCCGCCCAGCTTCCCCGCGGATAGATCTGGCTCAGGCCGATGATGCCGACTCTAAGGCCCCCGAGATCTGCAATCACGGGCTTCATCGCCGCCGCCAGATCTGGTCCAGCCCCCACGGTCTCTACGCCGAGCTCTTGGAGATAGGTCAGGGTATCGGCTAGGGCCTCCGGGCCGTAGTCGAGGATGTGGTTATTGGCGAGGTTGACAACGTCCACTCCGGCGTCACGTAGGCCCTTGACGTCCTCCGGCCTGGCCCGGAAGGTCCATTGCTTGTCGGTTTCGGGCTCGCCGCGCCCGCTCACCGGGCACTCCAGGTTGACAATAGTTAGGCTGGCTGAGAGCAGGAGGGACCTCACTCCCTCCCACGGATAATCCCTGCCGTGAGCGTCTATTACCTCCGCAATGCGCCCGCCGAGAAGGACGTCGCCGGCCAGCGCGACGGTGACGGATGAGCGTCTGAGCTCAAGCTCGGCGGGGGATATGGTGCCTACGTACACGGCCCTGCTCCTTGGGTCCCAGGTAACCTCTCGGCCCAGGGCCTGCGAGGCGAATCTCACGGGGATCATCGTCCGGTTGGCCAAGATAAAGGGCTCCACATCCATCTCAAGGCTCTCGCCGTTTACTATGGCCTGCCGGCTCCCGATGGTCAGGGTAACCCTTCGACCGTCAGTGTGTGCGGTCACACTGCGGGTAGTCTGGTCCCAGCGGACCTCAGCCCTCAGGGCTTCGAATATGGCTCTCAGGGGGACGAAGACCCTCCCGTGGAGGTTCACCGGCGGCACATCAGACTCTATAACCTCGCCGTCCACCACGATGGTCACAGGGCGGGCTGGCAAAGGCATCTCGCCCTGAGAACGCACGCCTCCGGCCAAACACAACATCAGGCCGAGGACTATGAGGGTCACCAACCTGATGCGAGACGGCTTCATCATAACCCCTCCATTAAGACATTATCCCCAGGGGCAGTACCCCGCTCTAACATCGTAAGCGGTCAGGCGAGGTTGGCGCGGATCCTCCCTACGAGGTCCTCTATCCAGGCCCGCGACCTGTCGTGGATGGGCACGAAGAGGTCGCCATCAGCCCTGATCACCAGCCCCCTCTCGCCAACGGCCCTTACCTCTTTGATCCTGTCACGCGCAATGGGAATGGCCCTGCGCCCAAATCCGAAAAGGCGCGGCAGTATTAGAAGTAGCTTTCTGTTGGTCAGAAGCAGGGCCCGGTTCCTTCCCAATCGCACCGACAGGACGGTGAGCTCAGTGAAGTCGAGATGACGACGGGCTGCGGCCGCCTCAGCCGGTGGAAGCTCTTCCAAGTACTCTAGCATGAGATGGCCTCCTTGAGAGGAATTGCGCCTGCCCGCGGTGAATCCCTTGGCTTGAACAGGGAGAGGTGAGGATTGCATGCACTACGTGGCCGTATTGGGATCCGCTGAGTGTTCCTCCGAGGTATACGAGATAGCAAGAGCCGTCGGCCAGAAGCTGGCAGCCGCGGGCGTGGTCGTGATCTGCGGGGGCCGCGGGGGTGTTATGGAGGGCGTAGCACGAGGCGCCACCGAGAAGGGCGGAACCGTGATCGGCCTCCTGCCGGGAACAAGCAGGTGCGAGGGCAATCCCTTCCTGACGTATTCCATCCCCACGGCCATGGGCAACGCGAGAAACGCCATCATCGCCCAGTCCTGTGACGTAGCCATAGCTATCGCCGGCGGCTTCGGCACGCTATCGGAAATCGGCCTTTGCCTGAAGGCCCATAAACCGGTCGTGGGACTCGGGACTTGGGACGTAAGCAGAAAGGGTCAACCGCCAGCGGGCTTCTTCCCCGCCCGAGATCCTCAGGACGCGGTTGCCAAGGCCCTAGAGCTCATCGGCTCCGGAGGAGGCCCTCAACCCTGTCTATGATGTGACGCGCCACCTCATCTTTGCTCATCGAGGGCAGGGACTCGACTCGTCCATCAGAGGTAATAATCGTGACGGTATTGGTGTCCGCCCCGAAGGGGTTCTCTGGGCCGCTGACATCGTTGGCCACGATCATGTCCAGCTGCTTGCGACGGAGCTTCTTCCGCGCCTTTTCCTCGACACCGCCGGTCTCGGCGGCGAAGCCCACCAATATTTGGCCCGGACGTTTCCTGCGGCCCAGCTCCAGTAAGATATCAGGGTTCGGTACCAGCGTTAGGGAGAGCTCCTTTCCTTGCTTCTTGATCTTCTCCCGCCTGGTCTCACCGCAACGGAAGTCGGCGGGTGCCGCGGCCTTGATTACCACTCTGCTGGCGCTAAACCTCTTCATCACGGCGTGGAACATCTCCTCCGTGGTCGTCACCCTCTGAAAGCTCACCCCGTAAGGGGGCCGAAGATGCGTCGGGCCGCTAATCAAGGTGACCGAGGCGCCGCGTCTTGCGGCTTCCCGTGCCAGAGCGTAGCCCATTTTGCCGGAGGAGGCGTTGGACAGGAATCTCACGGGGTCCAGGTGTTCCCTGGTGGGCCCCGCTGTGACCAGGACCTCCACCCCCTTGAGGCCGTCCGAGGCCTCTAAAAGGTTCATAACCAGGTCCTCTATCTCAGCCGCCTCGAGCATGCGACCGGGCCCCTCCTCGCCGCAGGCCAGCCGGCCCGCCGCCGGGCCGAGTATCTGATAGCCCCTGTCTCGCAAGGTGGCGATGTTGGCCTGTACAGCAGGATCTGCGTACATACGGGAGTTCATGGCCGGCGCAACCAGCCGTGGACAGTCCACGGCCAGGGCCACGGTCGTAAGGAGGTTATCGGCGAGCCCATGGGCTAACTTGGCGATGGTGTTCGCTGTCGCCGGAGCGACCAAGAACAGGTCCGCCCGCTGAGCCAGCTCCACGTGCGTTATCTCTCCCTCTTCGTCGAAGACGTCCACCCTGACTGGCCTGCCCGTTAGAGCTCGAAAGGTGGCCGTCCCCACGAACCTGATCGCGGCCTCGGTCATTATTACGTCAACGCCGATGGCCCTCTTAACCAGCCTGCTGGCGAGGTCAGCGGCCTTATAAGCCGCTATCCCACCTGAGACCCCCAAGATCACGTTCTTCATGGGCAGCTCCGACCATCACCCCTGGCCCTGGGCCAGGGAGACTACGGACGCCTCCTCTCTATCCCGCCGCGGTGGCGCTCGCGGCATCCTTAGTTCCTAGACAGGTCTCCTCAGATTCGCCCCTTGGGCCCCCGGCGATCTACTAACGACCAGGGCTGACCCTTAAATCCGCGCCGCCGAGGGTCAGGGACACCTCACCGGCCCTAAGCCGCCTGATCCTCCCCTCGCGGTCTCTGACGAGGAGACTGCCGTCCGCGTCGACCGCAAGGGCTTCAGCCAGGTAGCTCTCGCCGAAGGACTTCACCTCGACGCGCCTGCCGAGGCAGAGGTCAAGTCGCCGCCACTCCCTGAGAAGGAGCTTGGCCCCCCGGTGCGCGAGCTCATCATACCGTCGTTCTAGCCCTTCGAGAAGGGCGCACAGGACGGCCGCCCTGTCGACTCGCCCTCGTGCCAGCTCCCGGAGAGATGTGACGCGCCGGCGAAGTTCCTCGGGAAAGTCCAAGCTGGTCGAGTTCACGTTAACGCCTATACCCACGATGACCGCCTGCTCGGCCCCGGTTGTAACGGACTCCAGCAGTATTCCGGCGAGCTTCTTCCCCCCACCGTAGACGTCGTTTGGCCACTTCACGGCGAGCCCAAGGCCCGCACAGCGACGGCCGGCCTCGACCACGGCGAGGGCCGCGGCGAACCCCAGCAGCGGCTTGACTGGCCCTGGCAGGTCAGGGCGCAACACCACCGAAAACCAGAGCCCTCTGTGCGCCGGGGAAATCCAGGTCCGGCCGTGACGGCCTCTTCCCTCGGTCTGCTCCTCGGCAATGACGACGGTGCCCTCCTCGACGCCGGCTTGGGCCAGCTCACGCGCGAGCCTGTTGGTAGAGGGGAGGACGTCGAAGTGGGCGATGGTATGGCCGATACGCCGCGTGTTGAGGCGCCGCCGAATCGCCGCGGGCCGCAGCGGCTCTTCCTTTAAGCTGCGGGTGTCAGGCCCAGCGAGGATAGAATAGCCCCCTTCCCGAAGCGCCTCGGCTGATATTTCCCGGGCAATGGCCGGTTTCACAACGTTATATATTATCCCCCTCCGTCCCTCAATCCTCCCAGTGAACCTCCTCGGGGCGGGTCAGGAATCGAAACCGCTCCGAGGACTCCAGGAACTGCGTGTAGATCGGCCGGTCCGGCGACAGGTCAAGGCCCCAAAGCTGTGTGCCCACCAGTCGCTCTGGCGCGGGCACCGCGGCGTAGAGATCGTTCTTGCGTAACGCAGGCGGCTCCCCAGCCAGGCAATAGTAGGCAGCACCACGCAGGGAGCGGAATTCATCGTAGAGGGAGGAGAATCCCCGCGCGACCCAGTTGGCCAGGACCAGCCAGGTATCCCCGGGGTTAACCGTCACGTGCCCAAAACCGGGCGGCACCACGACCTTGTCGCCCGTCTGCGCCCAGACGGCGATGAAACGGACGATCCTATCGCCCGCACCCCCACCGGGCTTTTGTAGCAGGAAGATAGCCTGGCCGCAAACCACCTCGTATAGCTCGGGGTAGGTGACATCAGACCCCGGCTTGCGGGGGTGATAGTGGCCCACGGTCTTCACATGCTCCTCCCCCAGGATGCCGGGCCTGATGCAGGTGATGTCGTAACGCAGGCCAGCGCGAAGGAGCTCCTCCCGGTGCTCGCGAGCATAGACGTCACGGTGCATCACGTACAGCGCCCCGCCGTCCGGTACGGAGTTAGGGTCCAGCAGAAAGGGCTTCACCTGCTCTGGGGTGCGCTCGGATACTTCCTCACACTTCACCCCCTCGTCGCAGATGAGCCGCCCGCCCTCAGTTAGCGAGATCGGCAGCCCGGTGGCCTCTCTCAGATCTAGTAGGACCAACGGTCGAACCCTCCTTCGCTTCTGGCAAAAGCAGCGGCGACCTCTGGGGTCGCCGCTGCGCTTGCCGTGAGGCTTCCTTCTGCCTAGAACAACCCGATGACCTTGCCCTCCTCGTCTAGATCGATCTTGGTTCCCGCGGGGACCGAGGGCAGGCCGGGCATGGTGCGCATCTCGCCCAACAACGGGTACAGGAACCCAGCGCCCACGGAGGCCCGTACGTCGCGAATGGGCACCGTAAACCCGGTCGGACGGCCCTTGAGCTTGGGATCGTGCGACAGAGACAGGTGCGTCTTGGCCATGCAGATGGGCAGCTGGCTGTACCCCAGTTCGGTGTACAGCTTGATGCGCCGCTTGGCCAGGGGCTCGAACTCAACCCCGTCGGCGCCGTAGATCTTGGTGGCGATGGTCTCGATCTTCTCCTCTATGGGCATGTCATCCGGATAGAGGAACTTGAATTCGCTAGGCTGCTCGCAGGCCTTGACCACAGCTCTGGCCAGCTCCTCGCCGCCGGGGCCTCCCCTGGCCCACACTTCGCTGACGACGGCGTCAACGGCGCCGGCCTGACGGGCGATCCGCTTCACCATCTCGATCTCGTCGTCGTGGTCGGTATTGAACCGGTTGATGGCCACTACAACCGGCACGCCGTGGAGCCTGACGTTCTCGATCTGCTTGACCAGGTTCTGGCAGCCTCGCTCCAGGGCCTCCGGATTCGGCGCCGCCACAAGCTCGGGGTCGAGGGGCTTGCCGGGCGTTACCTTGAAGGCACCGCCGTGCATCTTCAGGGCTCGCACCGTGGCCACCAGGACCGCCGCGTCGATCTTAAGCCCGCTGTAGCGACACTTGATGTTGAACATCTTCTCGGCGCCGATGTCCGCTCCAAAGCCGGCCTCCGTGACCACGAAATCGCCGAGCTTGAGGGCGATGTAGTCGGCCAGGATGGAGCTGTTGCCGTGCGCTATGTTGGCGAAGGGGCCAGCGTGAACCAGCACGGGGGTCTTCTCCAGGGTCTGAATCAGGGTGGGCTTGATGGCGTCCTTGAGGAGGACGGCCATGGCCCCAGCACACTGCAGGTCTTCAGCGGTAACCGGCTTAGGCGGGCGGTCCTTGGTGTACCCTATGACTATCCGGCCGAGGCGCTCCCGCAGGTCCCTGAGGCTCGTGGTGAGGGCCAAGATGGCCATGACCTCGGAGGCTACGGCGATGTCAAAGCCCGTCTCACGCGGAACTCCGTTGGCCTTGCCACCCAGTCCGACGATGATGTTCCTCAGAGCGCGGTCGGACACGTCCACTACACGCGGCCAGGTAATGCTGAAGGGGTCAATGTTCAACTTGTTGCCGTGGTGAATGTGGGAGTCGATAAAGGCGGCCAGGAGGTTGTGGGCGATGGCCACGGCGTGGACGTCACCGGTGAAGTGGAGGTTGAAATCCTCCATGGGGACGCACTGGGCATAACCGCCACCGGCAGCCCCACCCTTGATGCCAAACACCGGGCCGAGCGACGGCTGGCGAATACAGGTTACGGTCTTCTTGCCTATGTAGTTCAAAGCTTGTCCGAGCCCGATGGTAGTGACCGTCTTGCCCTCTCCGAGGGGAGTTGGTGTGATAGCTGTGACGACGATGTACTTGCCGTTGGGGCGGTCCTTAAGGCGTTCGAGTACATCTAGGCTCACCTTGGCCTTGTACTTGCCGTATAGCTCCAGCTCGTCCTCCTCCAAGCCCAGTTCGGCGGCGATGTTGACTATAGGTTCCATCTCCGCCGCCTGTGCGATCTCCAGGTCCGACTTCATGCTGCACCTCACTCCTTTGCTCAAATATTGTTAAGCTCTTCCCACGTGGAAGGACCCCCTCCACGGGCCTCCTTTGGTCTCTGGCCTTTGGGCGAACCGCCTTCTCCCAAGGGTCCAAGTTCTATTTTTCCCTAGCCCTGTTCTATTTTCCTCCCTTTTTCGGTAACGTCAGAACATTGTATTTAATGATAAAAAATTGAGTCGCCATTTCCGAACTAGAAAGTAGACCTCGAGTTTGAGCCCTTCCAGGTTCGGGGTGTAGAAGTGGAGGTTCCCGGCGTCGTCCACAGAGGAGCGGTGATAGGTGTCGATGGGCGAGTCCTCCAAGGGCCACTCACGGACGGCGATCTTGTCCTGGATCTCCAGTACGCTGCCGGACCCGTCGTAGTAGATAATCTCCAGCACCACGCGCCCTCTGCCCCTCCATCCGACCAACCTCGCACGTCGTTGCGGTCGTTCCAACCGCAGGTCGAAGGAGTCCCGCAACTCGCCGGTCTCGGGGTCGAAGGTCCTGAGGTTCAACGTAAAGGGATCTTCGCCCTCCTTCAGGGCGTAAAGGGCTGATGGGGTCAGGAGCCAAGAATCGGCGCGCTGGGGCACGGTCCCGTAACCCGTAGTCGGGACCGTCGGCCCCGCCGCGAAGCCCGCGATGAGCCTGGCGCCCCCGTCTTCGGTCATCAGGACCACCCGATCCAGAAGCAGGGAGTCGAACAGGGCCTGTTGATGAATCAAAACTCCCCCCGAGGTCACGGACAGGCCGAGCGTTGTCGCCGATACGACCGGTCCCAGGGCAGCGGCGACCTCTTCGGGAAGGCCCAGATCCCATCCTGGCAAGGGCCGTGCCACCGTTGCCCCCGACGAGAGGTCGATCTGCCAGAGCGACTCTTCGCCTGCGAGAAACAGCGAGGACTCCGCGACGGCCAGGAGTCCGGGGGCAACTCCCTCGAAGGCCCTCACCTCCCCCGAGAGGAGATCGACCTCGAAAACCCGCTGGTTAAAGGTGTCGGCTATGTAAGCTTTGGTCCCCTGGCCTTCGATGCACTCGGGCCCCAGGGACCTACCGTCAAGGCCCATCCCCCGGCCAACGGCGCCTGGTCCCCGGCCCCATCTGAGCTCGACGCTCGGCCCGCGTTCGTAGAAATACTCCCTGTCGACGGCGAAGGCGAAGACCGCGGCTAGTACCAGCGCCGTGACGACGAACCCGAACAAGAGGGAACGCCGTCTGATGTTGAAGACCCCGAGCTGGACCAGCAAGGCAGACCCTCCCTCCGACACAAGGTCCACGCCTAATTGGTATTAAGGAGGGCCCGCCTATATTACCCCCTGCAGACCTCATCGGCTACCCGCACTATCGCGCCTGACTTGATGAGAGCCGCCACCTTGGCTATGTCCGGCGAAGGCGGACGGTCCACGCTCAAAGGGGGCACCTCCTCTCGGATCAAGGCATACACTCCGGCAGTGGCAGGGGCTAGTCCGTCGGGGCCGACGAACTCGACAGCCTGGCAGGCGCAGAGCAGCTCTATGGCGACGATCTGCAAGACGTTCTCAACCACCGCGGCGAGCTTGCGAGCCGCCAGGGTTCCCATGCTCACGTGGTCCTCCTGGCCTGCCGATGAGGGAATTGAGTCCACACTGGCCGGCGAGGCCAAGACCTTGTTCTCCGACGCCAGCGAGGCCGCTGTGTACTGTACCAACATGTAGCCGGAGTTCAGACCTCCCCGCGAGGTGAGGAAGGGCGGGAGCCCGCTTAGAAGGGGGTTGACCAACCTCTCCACTCTCCGCTCACCGATATTCCCGAGATCTGCCAGGGCTATGGCCAGGAAGTCCAGGGCAAGCGCCACCGGCTCACCGTGGAAATTCCCGCCCGAGAGGATCTCTTGGTCGTCGGCGAAGACGAGCGGGTTGTCAGTGGCTGCGTTCATCTCAACCTCCAAGACCCCTCGCGCGTACTCCCAGGCGTCGCGGCAGGCCCCGTGAACTTGAGGCACACAGCGTAAGGCGTAGGCGTCCTGAACGCGCACCTCACCCGGTCTCGTCGTGAGCGAACTTCCTGCCAGAAGACGTCTGAGGTTCGCGGCCACCTGAGCCTGGCCCCTGTGGGCTCTGGCGGCATGAATCCTGCTGTCGTAAGCCGCCGGAATTCCCCGCAGGGCCTCCATGGTCATAGCCGCAGCCACGTCAGCGGTACGGAGGATGATGTCGGAATCACACAGGGCCAGGGCGCCCAGTGCGGTCATGACCTGAGTCCCGTTGATGAGCGCTAGGCCCTCCTTGGCCGCGAGTTGCACGGGTCGGAGCCCGGCCTTACTGAGCGCCTCCGCCCCGCTGAGCACCGACTCACCGAAACGAGCTCGTCCCTCTCCTATCATCACCAGGGCCATGTGGGCCAGAGGGCCCAGATCGCCGCTGGCCCCAAGAGAGCCCTGCGAGGGGATCACTGGATGTACCCGCCTGTTCAACATGGATACCAGTAGCCTCAGGGTCTCAACCCTGATCCCCGAAAGGCCCCGGGCCAGGGCGTTGGCCCGTAGCAACATCACGGCTCTCGTCACATCTTCGGGCAGAGGCGGCCCCACAGCAGCGGCGTGACTCCTGATGAGGTTAACCTGTAGTTCGGCGCTGGCCTCAGGAGAGATGACGGTCTCGCTGAATTTGCCGAACCCGGTGGTGACGCCGTATACGACCGCCCTTCTCCTCACCAGGTCTTCTACGAAGGCGCTGGCCCTCTCGACCCTCCCTAAGGCGGCAGCAGTTATCTCAACCTCCTGGCCGCTCCGAGCTGCCGCCACCAGTTGTTGTAAGTCCAAGCTCTGTCCATCAAGCAGGATGTGCGCCATCAAGGGTCCCCCCGTACCTCGCTTTAACTGGTTAAACAATTAACCAATGGAAAAGCCGCCCACCACGGCGGTGGGCGGCCTCTGCCCGTACCATCTCAAATTCCGCTGCCCCTCTCAAAGGAAGTCAAGACCTCCACTCCCTCTTCTGTGATGAGGAGGTCATCCTCTATCCTGACCCCTCCGAGGCCCGGAATATATATCCCCGGCTCCACAGTGAAGGTCATCCCCGCTCGCAGAAGTTGCCGGTTCCCGGCCACCACATAGGGCGCCTCGTGTACTTCTAGGCCGATGCCGTGTCCGGTGCGATGGGTGAAGTTTGGCCCGAAGCCCTCCTCCTCTATTATCCCCCTCGCCGTCGCATCGATATCCTCGAGGCTCACGCCCGGCCGGCACGCCTCGCGCGCAGCGGCGGCGGCCCTCTCCACCGTCCGCCAGGCTCGGACCATATCCCCGTCGAGCTCGCCGGCCGCGAAGGTACGGGTGATATCGGCCACGTACGCGCGGAACTTGAGCACCAAGTCAACCCAGACCACGTCGCCCGCCTGGATCACCCTGTCCGACGTCCCAGCGTGGGGCACGGCCGCGCGAGGGCCCGAGGCAACCGCAACCCCTACCACTGCGCCGTGGTTGCCCCGTACCTGCTCCTCTACTGTCCGGGCCACCTGCCGCTCGGTCACGCCCGGCCTCACTGCCTCGCTCGCCGCCGCCATGCCCAGGTCAGCTATGCGGGCGGCCTCCCGAATAGCGGCCACCTCGTCTTCATCCTTAATCATTCGAAGTTGGGAGAGCAAGGGAATGACATCCTTCAGGTCAAAACTGCCCAGAGCCTTGGCGAGGTAATCCCACTCAAGAAGCCGCATGTTAAGGTACTCTACGCCCAAGCAGCTGTTCCGTAGCCCCAAGTCGTTACCCACCCTCCAGAGCCCGGCCAGCGGCCCCCCGGAGTCGGGGTACTCATGTACGGCATACCCATGTTCACGAAACTTAGGGCTTTCCAGCTCTGGACATACCACTATGGGCTCTCCCTCTCTCGGCACGAAAAAGAACAGAGCCCGCTCGCTCACGCCTACCTCTATCCCCACGAGATAATAGAGATTCGGTCCCGGCACAATGACGGCACAGTCGACCTTAGCCTCGGCCAAAAGGCCTTGCAACCTGGACAGCCGGCTCATCGGCCTCCCCCCTAACGTCCTTAAATTTAGGTTCCTCAAAGACGGTCGGGTTTCCTCTCAGGGTCGCTGACACAGGAAGTAAATGCGGCGGGACTGTTCGCAGGGCGGATGCATGGTGAAGGCTTCATATTGGGCCAAGTTGGTGAAACCTGCCCGTGCAGCGAGCTCCAACACCTCATCTAGTTCGTAGCCTCGTTCGGTATGCGTCTCCTTGAAACGCCTGTACAGGCCACCCTTGGTCCTCTCAAAGACCGTGAGCTCCACTTCCCACAGCCTACCGTCGGGTGAGACACGGTCCTCCCACACCAGCGCTACATCATCGTCCTCAAAGAAGGTTATGTCGGGGCGGACGGTCCTTATCTGGTAACTCGAGTTCATATCGAAGACGAAGGCGCCGCCCCGGTTGAGGGCTCTAAAGACGGAGGTAAACACCTTGAACAGGTCCTCAGAGGTCAGCATGTAATTCATGCTGTCGTAGAGGCAAAGGGCGAGGTCGACCCTCTCGGGCAACCTCACCTCCCGCATGTCCTGTTCGAGGAAGCGCACGTCTAGTCCTAGGCGGGCGGCCTTCTCCGCGGCCACCTGGAGCATTTCGGGCGATAAGTCCACACCGTATACCCTGTGTCCTCTGGCCGCGAAGGGAAAAGACGTATTCCCCGTCCCACAGGCCAGATCCAATACGGAGGAGAAGGATATACCTGCACGGGCGAGGATCCTCTCCACGTAGGATGCCCAGGCCTCATAATCGACGGCCGCCATCACCTTATCGTAGATCCTCGCAAACCCTGTGTACCGGTCCATGGAGCAACGAGCTAGCTGGCCCTCTCTGCCGACTCCCTGAGCAGGGCCTCGAGCTCCGAGCCCTCCAGCGTCTCCTTCTCCATGAGGGTGTTGGCTATCTTGTTCAGAACGGCCCTGTTCTTGGCCAGGATGTCCTGCGCGCGCTTGTAACAGTAATTAACCATGTTACGGACCTCTCGGTCGATGGCCGCCGCTACCTCCTCGCTGTAATTCGGGTCGCGGGCCAGGTCACGCCCCAAGAAGGGGGTATCCTGTTTGTTGCCGAAGGTCAAGGGGCCCAGCTCCTCGGACATGCCGAACTCGGTGACCATCTTCCTGATCATCTTAGTGGCCTTCTCGAGGTCATCCTGAGCTCCTGTGCTGATCTCCTCGAAGACCAATGCCTCAGCAGCGCGCCCGGCCAAGGCCATAGTTACTCGGTCGAGGATCTCTGATTTAGTGATCAGGTATCTGTCCTCTATGGGAAGCTGCAGCACGTAACCCAGCGCCGCGCCCCTCGGAATGATGGAGACCTTGTGCACCGGATCCGTGTTTTTAAGGAGCTTTCCGACCAAAGCGTGGGCCGCCTCATGGAAGGCTACGATCTGTTTCTCCTTCTCACTGATGATCCGGGACTTCTTCTCCGGGCCGGCCACGACCCTATCAATGGCCTGTTCCAGCTCCTCCATGCTTATCTTCTTCTTGCCCTTGCGGGCCGTCAACAACGCGGCTTCGTTGACGGCGTTCTGGATATCGGCGCCCGTAAATCCCGGGGTGCGCTTGGCCAGGACCTCGAGGTCCACATCGTCGTCCAACGGCTTACCCCTGACGTGGACTTTGAATATGGCCTCCCGACCCTTGAGATCGGGCTTATCGATAATTATCTGGCGGTCGAACCTGCCCGGGCGCAGCAGGGCCGGGTCGAGCACGTCAGGCCGGTTGGTGGCCGCCATGACGATGATACCCTCGTTAACGCCGAAACCATCCATTTCGACCAGGAGCTGGTTCAAGGTCTGTTCTCTTTCGTCGTGTCCACCGCCGTAACCGGCACCTCGTTGCCGACCTACGGCGTCGATCTCGTCGATAAAGACTATACAGGGCGAGTTCTTCTTGGCTTGGTCGAAGAGATCCCGCACGCGGGAGGCGCCCACACCGACGAACATCTCCACGAAGTCCGACCCGCTGATGCTCAGAAAGGGCACTCCGGCCTCACCGGCGATGGCCCGTGCCAAGAGGGTTTTGCCGGTGCCCGGCGCACCGTACAGGAGCACGCCCTTTGGGATCCTGGCCCCGAGGTCCAGATATTTCTTGGGATGCTTCAGGAAATCGACGATCTCCTGAAGCTCCTCCTTCACCTCATCGACCCCGGCGACGTCGTCAAAGCTAACCTTGGGCTTGCTCTCCCCCGTGTGTAGACGGGCCCGGCTCTTGCCGAACTGCATCACCCGGTTGCCGCCGCCCTGGCTCTGCTGCATTATCCAGAATAACGCTCCGACCACTAACACGATGGGCAGGATGTTGAACAAGAGCGTGCTCCACCAGGGAGGGCCCTTCTCTAGTTGAAAGCGTGTGTCCACCCCACGTTCCCGGAGCATGGTGTACAGGGCCGGGTCCTTCGGTAGGACTACTCTGAACTCCGTCCCATCGGCCAGCTTGCCCTGTACTTCGTTGCCCTCGGTTTGTTGGACGATCACAACGCTGTCCACTTCGCCCTCGGTCACGAGCTTGATGAAGTCGTCGTAATCAATATCCTTAACAGGCGTACTCTGGCCAACTAGATAATTGGCTATCGACATCGTCAGGAAAAGGAGTAATATATAGAACAGGACGCTTCCGAGGAGCCTCTGCATCTCCCGCCACCATCCCTTCTTCGGCCCTTGAGTTAGCCACGCAATTGACAATAATTAATGGCCCGCCACAGGATACTCAACGGGCTTTCGACCTGTGCGGACGCTGCTTTATTGTATCATATTTCAGCCCACGTTGACAATTGACGTAACTCAACTCCAGAATTGCCCACGTATGCTCCAGTACCCGTACACTGTCGTCAATCCTGTGCCCTACCACCCACACTATCTTCCCCTCTTCGTCTACCACCAAGGGGACCATGTCCCTCCTGGCGGCCGGAACCTTCTCGTCGATGAAGAAATCCTTCAACTTCTTCCTACCAGGCGCCCCCAGGGGATGAAAGGTGTCGCCCGGCCTTCGTGACCGAAGATATAATGGACGGGTGACGGCGGTGAGGTCTATATAGGCCCGCTGGGTGCAGTACTCTCGCCAGTCCGGAGGCAGCTCCTCTCGCGAAAGCACTCTCGCCCTTACTACGCCCGCCTTCCCCCAGGGAGCCTCGCCCGGAACCGGCAGCACCCGCTTGGGCTCTGGGATCTGACGACTTGGCCGTCTCAGAAAGGTAATCAGTTCGTACTCTCGTCGGACGACGATCCCAAAGGGCAGCCGACATTCCCGTGAACCCTCAGCGCTGCCGACCAGGGCCAATACGGCCTCTACGTGACTAAAAGTGAACCCCTCCAGCCCTCCCCTCATCCTTCTGAGGACCGCCCTCACGACCCGACGGGCTATTGCCCTCGGCTGAGAAGCAAGGGTCGCCCTGTCCAGTACAACACGCCCCTCACCGGCCTCTCGGATGATCTGGCTGGCGGCTTCCTCCGCCATCCCCTCAAGCACACCGAGCTCGTCGCGCACCTGCGCAGCCAAGCGGGACAGAACTTCCAAGGCAGTCGGGCCAAACTCCTCCTTGATAACGGGCAGGAGCCTCTGTCTAAGCCTATTGCGTGCGTAATCCGCCTCGATGTTGGTGCGGTCGATGATGGGCTTCAGACCCATGGCTCTACAGAACTCTTCGATCTCCTGCCGGGAGACCTCTAGCAGAGGCCTTATAACCTTGACCCCTTCGGTCAAGTCCCTTACGGCCGGGATGCCGGCGAGGCCGTCCAACCCGGCCCCCCGGAACAGGTTAAGGAGGACCGTCTCGGCCTGGTCGTTGAGGTTGTGGCCCGTGGCCAGACGGGTCGCCCCTCGGGCACGGCACACCTCGGTGAGAAAATCGTACCGGGCCCTGCGGCCGGCAACCTCCTCCCCCACTCCCCAGACCTCTGCCATGCGGGGCACCTCGACGTACTTGATGCTTACGGGCACGCCGAGCTCCCAACCCTTGCTGAGGGCCTCCCGGGCGTCCCTCGCCGCCTCCTCCCCTCGCATCCCGTGGTGTAGATGGGCTATGTGCAGTCGACAGGATAGGCGCTCCCGTAGCTCGTAGAGAGCGTGCAGCAGGGCCATAGAGTCGGGCCCACCCGAATAGGCGACCACAACCAGGTCCCCTCTATCTATCATCCTAAAACGTCTGATGGTACGGTAGACCTTCTCAAGGAAACTCCTCATCTTATCACCCGTCTAACCGGCCTATCTCAGCCTCTTCTACCCACCCACCGTATATTCCTCCAACTCTGGTTCTGTTGGCATTTTAACCCATTGGGCACGAAGTTATAAATGAGGGTCAGGTGAAGGGTGCTTTTGGCTCTCTCTCGTGCGCTGAAGGTTCAAAAAAAGAGGTGTGGCTTACGCCACACCCAGAGGATGGGTTGGGGAGAGGAATTGTCTCAGAAGAAAGAAGCCACCAAGACCGTGATATCGTCATCCACAGCCCTCGACGCAGCTTCCTCGCACAGGGTCCTGGCTACGACCGAGGGTTCAGCGGAGTCCGCCCTCCTTAAGTAAGCGTAGATCCACCTCTCGGCTTCCGCCGGGTCCTCAACTCCTGATAGGAGGCCGTCCGTGGCCATAACCAACATGGTCCCCGGTCCCACGTCGACCTCCACGCTCTCCAACTCTACACTCGTGAGGATCCCCACCGGAACGGAGGTCGATCGAATGACCCATACTTTCCCCTCTTTGACCACGAAGGAGGGGGCCGACCCGACCTTGAGGAACTCCACCTGGCAGCGGACGAGGTCCACCATCGCCACGTCCAACGTGGCAAAGGAATCCTCCTGCGACCTCAGCAACAACACGGAGTTAACGGTGTCAATGGCCAGTTTGCGTTCAAACCCCGTGACCAATAGCCTATCTAGCAGGGCCGTAGCCAGGCGGCTTTCCGCCGCTGCCCTGGGCCCGGTCCCCATACCGTCACTCAAGACCAGGGCCACCCGCCTCTTCCCAGACAGATAGCGGATGAGGTAACTATCGCCTGAGACCCGCTCTCCTGAGGCCTCGGCAGCTCCCGTCCTCACCCTCAGCGCAGGTACCCCTCGTTCCTCGCGCGGGCCGCGGCCTTGGAGATTGAGGTCCTCTATTATCTCCGCCATGTTTCGCAGCTGTCTGGCCATTACTTCTCTGTTTGCAACCATACGACGCCGCCAGAAGAGGTCAAGATGGCTGAGCTCCATGATATGGCCCACTGCCGTAGCGACCTCTCCGGGCCGCCCGCACTGAGGCACATTCCTGCGCACCATGAGCAAGTCGGGCTGGCCCTCTCTGTCCAGAAGGTCCAAGAAGCCTCGGTATGTCTGGTAGAAGTTCTGGTTCCAACAGAGGACGTAGCCCTTGCACCCCGTGCAAACCCTATCTATAACCGCTTCCAGCAGATTACGTGGCCCAGGCTCTTGATCTTTGGCCTTCCCCTCTTCAAAGGCCGCAGCTAGCTCCCGGAAGACCGTCGAAAGGCCGTGTATTTCGCGTTGATGGAGCGTTCGCCGTTGTCCGTCCTCGGGTTGCTCAAAGGGAGAAGGCACTACCCATAGCAGCGCGCCGGCGGATAAGACCTCCCAGAGGCCCTCCCAGGGCTGTAGCCCCTGCGATATCCTGAGCAAGACCGTTCCGAGCGAGAATCCCACCGCAGCGCCCACACGGCCCAAACCGGCTAATGCGCCCGAGAGCAGGCCTCCTAGGGCCAGGAAGCCGATGCGCATCGGGACGAGGTTTCCGGCCACCGCCTCCAGGAGCCCGATGATGGTGCCCGCGCTGGCCCCAAAGCCCATTCCACGTGAAAGGCCTGCGACCATCACCAACAGGGCCCCAAGGAACGACTGCAACGATAGGCCCATAAATTGGAGACCGTGTGCCCCCGCCACCCCTGCGGCGAACACGATACACCGACAGACCAGACGCTCGGAGTCGAAATCGTGGTGAGCCTCCAGCCCCCTTCGAAAGACCAGCACCAACACCAGGACGAAGGGGCCCTCGGCCAACCCCGTAAGCATAGCGACTCTGGGGTCCGCTAGGACTCCCGTGGCCCCTCGCGTTATCATCACCACCGCCGCCGCGAGCAACGCCATCCTGACCGGCGACGAACGCATCTCGCTCCTCAGGCGTGGCAAGAGGTGGAGTATTGTTATACCGCCGGCGGTGACGACATCACCGACGAAGTCACCTCCGCCATAGGCACCGGCCAAGGCGCCAAGACAACCCGCGATGAAGGCGGCGCGTGGCCCTGCGCTGAGCACTGCCAGGTAGGCGGGAAAGAACGGGCTCAACCAACCTCCTATACTCGCCCGCGCCAGGAAGAACGCTAGTATTCCCTGGCCCACTGCGTCTACGAGGTCCTTCGGGATCTTCTTCCGCAAGGTCTCTCGCAATGTGGCCTTGAGCCGGAGAACTATATCCATGGAGGAATTTTACACTAGGCGTGAATAGACGTTTGTCGGTTCAAGGCATGTATCGCCCCAAAAAATACGACAGAGGCGTCGAAGGATGGGGGCAGGGAAAAGGCCCACCTCACGGGGTGGGCCTTGGACTGTGGGCCAGGAAGGACTCGAACCCTCAACCAACTGATTAAGAGTCAGCTGCTCTACCAGTTGAGCTACTGGCCCGCACCAGTAGCGGCGGCTGGATTCGAACCAGCGACTCCACGGGTATGAACCGTGTGCTCTCACCAACTGAGCTACGCCGCCTAGATTCAGCAGGTATTATTATATACGACGTTGCCGACCTTTGCAAGGGTGTGCGAACCGGCCATCGGCATCAAGATAATACCTCGCCAGCTGCGTTCAGTCAAGAAGTTATCTATCCGCGGCCGGGGTCGTGGCAACCTCACGTTAATTGCATGTTCTAGGGCTTTGGGTAGCAGGATACGCTTGAGGAGGTTAACTTGATGATGTTGGGTAAGGCAAAATGGCTATTGATCGCCGGCCTGGCCGTCCTTTTAGCCGTGGCTTGGGCGGCGGCAGGAACCGACCTCGTCAGCCGCGAGCAAGGGGTGGACAACACGCGACTCTCGTGGGGATTCGTCAAGAGAGGGGCGGGCAAGCCGCCCCTCATCGACCGCACCCTTACCGACCTGGCGGACCAGTACGGGGCGCTTTACATGCTCACTACCGGGAATAGGACGGTGGCGCTGACCTTTAATTTGGGCTACGAGGCAGGCTACACAGACGATATACTTAAAGTCCTCGAGCAGGAGGGGATCCGAGCCGCCTTCTTCGTCACCGGTCATTGGCTAGAAACAGCTCCCGCCCTGGCAAAACAAGTTGTGCAGGAGGGCCACCTATTGGGTAATCACTCCTGGAGCCACAAGGACCTCACAGCTTTGTCTGACGAGGAGGTCAGGCTGGAGATCATGCGTTGGGATGAGGCCGCACGCGACCTCGTGGGCGATACACACGGGCTTTTCAGGCCGCCCGCTGGAGTGTTCAGCGAGCGGGTGCTGAAGCTGGCACGGGACCTGGGTTACTCAACCGTTTTTTGGACCATCGCTATCGTCGATTGGGTGCCGATGGAGGATCCGTCGCTTGCAGTGCGTGGGGTCGTCAACTACCTGCATGACGGGGCCATCATCATGTTACACGGAACTTCTCAGGATGTGGCCGAGCAACTGGAGGTGATAGTTGATTCAGTAATAGCGGCCGGATACCGCTTTAGGCCCCTCTTGGAGCCCATCACGCCGCCGGCGCGATAGGGAGGCTTTCCACCGGGGAGCGCGAGAACCAATAACGCCCCTCCATCAAGGGGCTCGGGAAGTTGTGCCGGGAGCGGGATTCGAACCCGCACGGGCTGAGTAGCCCAATGGATTTTAAGTCCATGGCGTCTGCCAGTTCCGCCATCCCGGCGCTTTAACGCTGGCCTATGGTGGCGTGATTGATTATAGTATCGGACTCAAGGGGAAGTCAACAGCAAGGCTACCAGGCACGGGAGTTGCGTCTACCCTTCTTGCCTTCCATGCCCTTCTTTAAGTCGGCCTGCCGTTCATCTGATTCCTTCAGGAACCTGGCCAGCTTCTCCTCAAAAGACGCCGGACCCCGACGGTGGCTCCGGCGATGGGCCTCTCTACCTTCACGGGGGGTCAGCTGCATGGCCTGGCGGATGGACAAGCCGATCCGTTTGTTCTTCTCATCATAGGACAAGATCTTGACCTTAACCCGTTCGTTTTCTTTGATATAGTCCCTGATATCCTTTACGTAGGCATCGGCGAGCTCCGAGATGTGTACCAGGCCGGTTTCTCCTCCCGGCAACTGTACAAAGGCGCCAAAGCGGGTAATACCTGTTACAACGCCCTCTACGATGCTTCCTACTTCGATTGACATGCTTGGGAAATTCCCCCCGTACGCTTTTCGCAAATGATCTAATCGTAACGATTATATATCCGTCGCTCAACCGATGTCAAGGACCAGTAGGCCCGCACGACCTCCTTCTCCTTCGAGCACAAGAACTCCTGGTCCCAAGGGACGAGCGGAGCTCCTCATTGGGAGGGGGCATCTTGCGTTACGGGGATGTAGGGGATCTCGCCCTCGCGCACCAGGCCTAGCTCTTCACGAGCGAGTTTTTCCAGGTAGGAGTCAGAATGCAGCAGCTCGATCTCGGCCTCCAGTTGCCGGTTTTCGGCCTCGTATTGGTGGATCTGGGCTTGGATGCTCCTGTACTCACGGTCCAGCCGGCGCAGCTCCAGCTCCTGTAGTCCAAGGGTCCCGAGGACATAAGTCATTATGAGCAGCAGGAAAAGCGTGCTTGTCCGCATCTTACGTCGGCGTAGAAAGGGGCGCGACGAGTAGGAGGCCTTTCTCCGGGCACTCCTGCCGGGCAAAGCCCTTTGGGCGACCTCATCGCGCAGCTTTAAAAGCTCCTCGGACGCTAACCTAGACATCGTCAGCCTCCTCATGCTCTGTGGTGTCAAATAGAGCCAGAGGGTCCCCTGCGAGAACGATTACCACTTCATACCCCTTGGAGCGGGCACGGTGGAACAAAGTGGCCACGGTGCCAGTTGAGATACCCAGCCGCCTCGCCACTTCCTCGTTGCTAAGCCCCGTCTCCTTGAGGGCGACAACCTGTCGTTCGCGAAAGCTTAGCTTCTCTATCCCCCGGATCTCTACTCTCACTCTGCCGACCACCCGTTGTGGATATGTGGACAAATTGTGTACAGATTTTGTACGGGGTTCATACACTTCGCCAAAGACGTTAAGATCCCTGCTAGTCGTCTGCCTGTTTCCTGCAGACTCGGTGCCGTCACAGGTCAGCGAGCCCTCCGGAGGAAGTCCTTGCCGCGCCACGCCCATCTGAAGGGCTTCGAAGCCGCTCGACCCACAGTGTTGGCCGCTCTGATTACCACCGAAGTCAACCTGCCGACTCCTACGTGGACGAGCGGACTCGCCCCCCAGAAGTAGAAGAGGGTGCCCGAGATCAGCCCCATGAAGACGTAGCCGCGGAGCTCGACGCGGCTACTGAACAACAACGCGCCGACAATGAGGGCCGTGGCACCTACCCAGAAGAGAACGTCGCCGATGGTTATCATCCATCGCCTGGGCCGTACCGCCCTTAACACGCCCTGGTAAAGGTCAAACAGTAAGCCAAGGGCACATCCGCAGAGAAAGAGAACGAGGAACCCGTGGATCTGCTCGTTAAGCGAAGGCATCTTCGGACTTGCTGCCCCCTAACGCAACAGCCTGTCGAGGAGCCCCTTCCCTTTGGTGCCCTTAGCCTTACCGGCGGTGTATTGTATGCCGCTTATCAACCCTTCCACCGAGAAGCTTCCGTCATCTAGGTTGAGTTGTTTGATGTGGAGGTCTTCGCCGCGAACTATGAGAGTTCCGAGGTCGGTATCGAGGATGATCTCCTGGTCATCGAAGCTGTCTACGTGCAGGACCCCTCGAATGGTGACCTGTTCCCGGTTCACGATGAGCACTTCATGGTTGTCAGTCCCGTAGCCCTTCTCTTCCAAATCGCAGCAACCCCCTTTCAGGCATTCTATTTCATGGGTATGCCCCGGCTACGGGTTTATGCCACCGGGGGAGGGGGCATAAGAAGAGCCGCCGATGGCGGCGGCTCTCCATGCCACGGCCTCTACTTCCACCTGTCCTCTATGGCCACGCCCTTGTAGTAAAACTTGATGATGTCCTCGGGCGACTTGCCCTGTTCAGCCATGGTCTTGGCGCTCCACTGAGGCATGCCGACCCCGTGCCCAAACCCCCTGCCTTTCATGATGACCGCTCCGCCCTCGATCCGGACCTCCTCGACAAGGGTGGACCGCATCTTCTTGCTCCCGATGGCCACTCGGAACTCCGGGGCTGGGATGGATTTACCGTCTATGATCAGCGTCCGTATGCGACCAGAAGGGCCTTTCTCTCCAAGTCTCACCGATTTGACGTCTTGCAGCGAGACACCGACTTCAGAGGCAGCCTCTATGATCTCCTCCCTTGTGAAGGATGCCGTCCAGCGCGCCTCGTGTGGCAGATCTATATCCCTCATCACTTTGAGATAAGGGGCATCAACATCGCCTAGCCCAAGCCCTTCCTCAGGCACCGAGGTTATCCCGCCCGAGTGCGAGTGGAACCACGCCCGGACCAGGTTGCCCCGGTAGGTGATGACCTTCCCCCGTGTCATCTCAACGGCACGCTTCACACGCTCGTTTACCCGGGACGCATCGTATGCCTGGAAGTGCTCGGGGCTCGTGCAGACGTCCGTCTGATGTAGGTCGCGGACACCCCCCTTACGTTGGAGCTCGCCGAGGGTGAAGGTGCGGGCGATGACAGCCTGGGCAGCGAGTGCCTCTACGGGCCAATTCGGGTCCATCTCAGCGGCCACTACCCCCGCGATGTACTCCTCCATCTTGATCTCTTTCTTCTCTTCGGTCTCGTGATCGAACAGGGTGAGGGTGGGCTCTCGCTGCGGCTCTCTGGACTTGCCGAAGGGGATTAGGGTACAGCCGTGGATCATGGCCGCACACAGCAGTAGCACGAACAGGATCCTGAATTTTGCCGACATCTTCGCTCCTCCCGTTCCGGACAACTCTTCTATTATTATCTCCAGAACGGGTCTCGATAAGCTCTAGTCTCCCTCTGTAACCTCATCAAGGAGGACGGTAAAAAGCCCCTCGGCACGTGATGTAGGGGCGGCCTCGATGTTCTGTACCCTGATCTTCAACCTCCTTCTCCCGAGAAACAAGTCAACTTCATCGTCCTGCTTTACGCGCGTGCCGGCTTTCGCCGGGTTGCCATTGACCCTTATCCTGCCGGCATCGCAGAGCTGTTTGGCTACGGTTCTCCGCTTAACGAGTCCGCTCACCTTCAGATACTTATCCAGCCTCAAGGTTACCCCTCCCATAGAAAAAGGGGGAGCTCACCCTAGGTGGAGCTCCCCTCCATGGCCAAGCCTAGATTACTTATCCACGGCTTCCTTAAAGGCCTTGCCGGCCTTAAAGGCCGGGACCTTACTCGCGGGAATGGTGATCTCTTGCCCAGTACGGGGGTTGCGGCCCTTACGCTCCGCCCGCGAGCGCACTTCGAAGGTCCCGAACCCTACGAGGGAGACCTTGTCCCCCGCAGCCAGCGTTTCCTCAATAACCTCGATCATGGCATTAATGGCTTTCTCGCAATCTTTCTTCGTAAGTCCGGCCTTCTCTGTTACCCGGGAAATGAGTTCTGACTTATTCATGCCTTCCCTCCTCAGGTATTCTAATCAGTCCGATCTTCGCTATTCTCCAAAAGCCCTAGAAATCCTGCCTTACATGGAATCTTTTGGCTTGGCCTCCTCCCAAAGCTCATCCATCTGGTGCAAAGTGGCCTCAGCGGGGGTAAGCCCCCTCCGCGCCAGTTCACGCTCGATGTGCTGGAAACGTCGGACGAACTTCTCCACGGTGCTTCGCAGGGCGGCTTCAGGGTCGACCCCGACGAAGCGGCACAGGTTCACCACCGAGAACAGGAGGTCACCGGCCTCCTCCTCCAGCGCTTCGGAAGGTCCTTCCTTGAGGGCCCTCTCCAGTTCGTGCATCTCCTCCCGGATCTTGTCCAGGGGGCCTTGAAGATCAGGCCAATCGAAGCCTACCCGTGAGGCCCGCTTTTGGATCTCGAAGGCTCGACTCAAGGCCGGCATGTACTTCGGTACGCCATCCAGTAAAGACTCCTGTCTCTCTCCCCTCTCGCTCCTCTTGATGGCCTCCCAGTTACGGAGCACGTCGCCGGTACCTGAGACCCGGACGTCCCCGAAGACGTGCGGGTGACGTCGGATGAGTTTCTCGCTTATCCCGGCGGCAACCTCCTCCAGGGTGAACTCGCCCTCCTCCTCCGCGATCACCGAGTGCAGCACCACCTGCAGTAGTAAGTCTCCCAGTTCTTCCCTCAGCTTATTCATATCACCTGCGTCCAGAGCCTCGAGCACCTCGTAAGTCTCCTCCAGCAGGTAGGGCCGTAAACTCTTATGCGTCTGTTCTCTGTCCCACGGGCAACCGCCCTCCCCCCTAAGCCGACGGACAATACCTATGAAATATTCCATGGCGTCGCCCTCGAGGCAGCGCGGCACGTAGACCGAGGTGGCGTGGTCGACCCAATCAAGTCTGTCCAGCTCGAAGAGCGGTATCCTCGCCTTCTCACAGGCGGGCGTACCCGCCCCGCGGACCACCCATATCTCATGGTCATCAGGGTAGGAGCCCATCAAGATCGGTTTGATGAGGGCCGCTATCTTACGACTGTATACCTGTAACAGAATTAGATCCAAGGCCGGGTTAAGCCTTTGTTTGTCCATGCTCAGAGCGTCTATCACTTGGATGCCGTGCGCGGGGTCTAAAGCCAGCTCTACGAACAGGCTGTCTAAGGAGGACACCCCTGGCAACACCCTGACGTCCACTACGCCTGCGCGGGAGCGCTCGAGCAAGCCTGAGGTAACCGCCTCGCCGACCAGAGGATGGCCCGGCACGAGGAACAGGACGGTCCCATGGACGGCGGCCTCCGACAGAAGGGCCTCTACCATCCTCTGGTATACTTCGGCGAAATCCTCGGCCTGGTCGTAGAAGTGATCGTAGGAGGAGTACTCGATCCCCTCGGCCCGGAGGAAATCAATCAGTGGTATCCGCTCCGTCCTCAGCAGGACGCGCGGCACCTCTCTGATTAGCTCCCGCACTTCACAGGTGAGGCTGGCCTCACCGTTGGGCCCAGCCCCCGCGACTATAACCCTATCCCTTTTCACCGTTCGCACCCCTCAGTCTCGCGAGACTAAGCCGGCCCTCTCTAGGATCGCCGCTACTCTCGGCCCAATTCTGGGAATGAGGTGTAGGTCCTGTACCGTGAGCCCACCCACCAGCAGCAGAGTCAAACCGTAAACCACGGCCCCCCCGAACACGGCCGCAAGGGTCACCACCTCATGGGGCAGGGGAAAGCCCGTGAAGGACGACTGAATCAGTCGCACGGCCACTCCCATGGTGGCGATGGCGACGGCCGGCTTCACCACCAGCAGGCCCAGGTTAGGCCTCAACCCCACGAGTAAGTGGAGCGACGCTACATTCAAGCTGCTGGCCACCAGGAAGCCAAGCACGGTGGCGAGGGCCGCCCCCATGGCACCGAAGGCGGGCCGTGGCACCAGGACCAGAGTCAGCAGGACCTTCACCAAGGCGCCGATGAACAGATTCCTGGCGGGTATAACCGGCCTGCCCAGGCCCTGAAGTATCCCGGAGCTGGTCTGCTGCACGCTTATGAACAGGAGGCCCGCAGATAACCACGCAATTGGCCCTCCCGCCTCGGGGAACTGGGGCCATAGCAGAGTGGCGATGTCGTCCGCCAGGAGGTACAGACCCACCACTGCCGGTAGGGCGAAGAGGAAGGTCAACCTCAGTCCCGCCATGCTACGCGACCTCACGATGCTCATGTGCCCCAGTGCGTTGGCCTCCGAGACCGCAGGTACCAGGCTCATCGATAGCGCCGCGGTCACAATCGTGGGCATGAAGACCACCTTGAATCCCATGGCCAGGAAACCGAACAAAGCTCTGGCCTCTTCGACCGGGTGCCCTGCAACCTGAAGCTGCGAGGGCACAATGGCGGCGTCGGCGAACTGGATTATGGGGAGGATAATGCCGGCCAGGGATATGGGAATGGCCAGGGCCGCCAGGCGTTTGACCAGCTCCATTAAGTCTTCACCCGAACCACGCCTGCTGCGCGGAGCGGTCCGTCTCCAGCGGACCCGTTCGCGGGCGAAGAGAAAGATGAGAAAGAACAGGCCGGCCACAGCACCGGTAACGGCGCCGAAGGCAGCGCCGGCAGCGGCCATCTCTACGCCCCGGGGGAGCAGCAGGTAGGCCAAGACGAACATGGTGGAGACCCTCATGATCTGTTCGAGCACCTGCGACTGGGCGGTGGGCTCCATTCGCTGCATCCCCTGGAAGAAACCGCGGAACGCCGCCATCACGGCCACGAAGAAGATGGCCGGGGAGATGGCGGCGATGGACGGGGCCGCCAGGGGGTCACCCATTATCTCGACCGCTACGAAGTTCGCCCCGAGGTACAATCCCAATGACGAGACTAAGCCCAGAAGGGCCAACACGAATAGGGACGTCCTGAAGACGCGGAGGGCTCCCCACCTGTCACCCAGGGTTAGCTTCTCGGCTACCAGTTTGGATATGGCCACGTTCAGGCCGCCCGCGGCGAGAAAGAAGATTATGTTGTACACGGGATAGGCCATCTGAAAGAGGCCGAAGCCGTCAGGCCCGATAACTCGCGGCAGGATAATGCTGTAGATAGCCCCAAGGGCCCGACTCACGGCCGCTGCTACGGTGAGGATGATTGCACCCTTAACGAAGGACTGGGACGACCTCACTCTCCTAGTTCTCCTTCCTAGACTTCTCCTGTTAATGTTACCATAGCCCTTTTCGAAGGGCTAGGTTGAAATAACCAGAGGTTGGCGTCGGGTCCCCCGACTGGGGGCGAGGACGAGGGGAGGCTCAGCTCCAGAGAGGCCCTAGAAACAAAAAAGTAGCGGGACGAAGGGAACCGCTACTTCTTGTATAGGAACAACTCCGGTGATAAAGGAACGGTAGCTCCGAGCCTGCTCTACTCCATCTGCTTGGCCAGGAAGCCGGCCGCGGTTTCGGCCAGCTTAACCTCGAGATCGCCCATCTTCACGCCGGGTTCCTTGGAGAGGAGGATCACACAGCCAATGGGGTCACCTGCGGCCACGATCGGCGACATCACCAGAGAGGAATACTTCTCCTGGTCGTCCTCTTGGCCGATGATCGAGCCTTGGTAATCCCTATTCTGTCCGGGGTCATTAAGCACGACCGTTCTCCTCTCTTCCATCACCCTCTCCAGCAGTTGCCCAACCGGTCTGTCCATATACTCCTTTCTCGGCCCGCCGGATACCGCCACCACTGTATCTCTGTCTGTGATGATGGCTATGTGGCCGACGGCCTCATTAAGGGACTCCGCGTACTCCTGCGCAAACTCGCTCAGCTCACCGATGGGCGAATATTTCTTAAGGATGACCTCACCATCGCGGTCCACGAAGATCTCCAAGGGATCGCCTTCGCGAATCCGCATGGTGCGCCTGATCTCTTTAGGTATAACTACTCGGCCGAGGTCGTCAATTCTGCGGACGATTCCTGTTGCTTTCATCGTCCACCCTCCTTTATCACCAGAGATTCCTTTTCAGTGATAGTATATAGCCTGGTTTTCAGCTTTATTCGTTTATCCTCGCGTCGCTGGGGCCTGCTACCCCAAGCCCGATTCCCTGTACTGACCTCAAGAAGGCCGTGACCTCCTCCACCGCCCTTACGCCCTGAGAGTTAACCCGGTAGACCAGGGAGGGATCGTCCCCTGGCATCAGCCGCACCTTATCGGGGTTTCGCTGTGCCATCCTAACCAGCTCTTCGAGGTCGATCCGACCAGCGTCTCTGAACTTGATTACGAACTGACCGTTCCTGCGGAGCACACTGGATATGCCACATCTTACTGCGAACAACCTTAGCTTCGCGAGAGCCATTAACGTCTTGGCGGGTGGCGGCAGGGGCCCGAAGCGGTCTACTATTTCCTCTCGGAGCTCCAGGAGCTCTTCTGGAGATGATATCGAGTTGATGCGTTTATAGAGCTGGATCCTCTGCCCCTCGTCGCGTACGTAGTCGGAGGGCAGGTAGGCATCAATGCCGATTTCCAAAGTCGGGGGAGCCTCATCACGCGGCGCCTCCCCCTTCAGTTCCCTCACCGCGTCTTCCAGGAGCTGACAGTAAAGGTCGAAGCCGACGGAGATTATGAACCCATGCTGTTCTGGCCCCAGGATGTTCCCAGCGCCCCTGATCTCCAGGTCGCGCAGCGCGATCCTGAAGCCCGCACCGAACTCGGTGAACTCGCGGATCGCCTTCAGACGTTTCTGGGCCGCCTCCGATAATACTTTGTCTCTGCGGTAGGTAAAGTATGCAAAGGCCAGCCTGTCGGACCGTCCCACCCGACCTCTTAACTGGTAGAGCTGGGAGAGGCCGAATTGGTCGGCGTCCTCAACCACGAGGGTGTTGACGTTGGCGATATCCAGCCCGGATTCCACTATGGTGGTGCATAACAGGACGTCGTATTCTCCGGCGAGGAAGTCCAACATCACCCGCTCCAGAAGGCCCTCTGGCATCTGGCCATGGGCCACCGCTATGCGGGCGTCGGGCAGGAGCATGGACAGGCGGCGGTAGACCGCGTCGATCCCCTGTACGCGGTTGTAGACGTAATAGACCTGACCGCCTCGGTCCAGCTCCCGCTGGATGGCCTCTCTGATCAAAGCCGGACCGTACTCGACCACGTAGGTTTGAACCGGGTAGCGGTCCGCCGGCGGCGTCTCGATCATGCTCATGTCGCGCAACCCGACGAGGGCCATGTGTAGGGTCCTCGGAATGGGAGTGGCGGTCAAGGTGAGGACGTCCACGCTGGTCTTCAGCTGCTTCAGCCGTTCCTTATGGGCCACGCCGAAGCGCTGTTCCTCGTCAACGATCAACAGGCCGAGGTCTTTGAAGGCCACGTCCTCCTGGAGCAGACGGTGAGTGCCGACCAGCAGGTCCACTTCGCCTCGCCTGGTCTTCTCCAGGATGGTCTTGACCTCGCTACGACTCCTGAACCTGCTCAGCATCTCGACCACGATCGGGTAGCCCCGGAACCGCTCTTGGAAGGTATGGTAGTGCTGCTGGGCCAGGATGGTCGTGGGCACCAGGAAGGCCACTTGCTTGCCGTCCATAATGGCCTTGAAAGCCGCTCGGAGGGCGACTTCTGTCTTGCCGTAGCCTACGTCCCCACAGAGCAACCTGTCCATCGGCCGTGGCCTCTCCATATCCGCCTTGATCTCCGCCGTGGCCTTGATCTGGTCCTCGGTCTCCTCGTAGGGGAAGGCGTCCTCGAACTCCCTCTGCCATGGGGTGTCTTCGCTGAAGCTATGCCCCTGTATCCTCTCCCTAGTGGCGTACAGCCGCAGAAGCTCCTCCGCCATTTCTCTGACCGATTCCTTCACCCTCCGCTTGACCTTGCTCCACTCTGAGCCTCCCAGCTTGCTCAGCTTGGGCTCCTTGCCGTCCACTCCTACGTACTTCTGTATGAGCTCTATCTGGTCAACCGGTACGTAAAGTCGGTCATCCTTGGCGTACTTCAGAAACAGGTAATCCTTCTGGGCACCGTCAACCTCCAGTGTTTTAATCCCGAGGTAACGACCTATACCGTGATGTACGTGGACCACGTAATCCCCCGGCTCCAACTCCTCGTAGGAGAGCAGGCGGCGCGCGTCGTCCCTGGCCTCGTGCCGCTTGCGAGTCAACCTGCGGCTGCCCGTTAGCTCACCGTCTCCGAGCACAACGATGCCCAGGGCGGGAAACTCAAACCCCTTGCCGATGCTTCCGTCGGCGATGAGAACTGTTCCGGGGGCGCTGAGCCGCCATTCTCGCGTGCAGACCACATCAATACCTCTGTCCCCGAGAACTTCAGCCAGCCTCTTCGCCCGGTCTTCCGACGGCGTGAGAAAGATGGTGCGATGCCCCCGCCTCTTCCAGGTCCGCACCTCCTCAGCGAGCACCTCCCACTGCCCCTGAAAAGACGGGACGGGCCGCATCGAGAGCGAAAACAGGGCTCGTGGGCTGGCGTCCGGCACCTGGGTGAGAAGGGTGGACAGGTAAACCGTCGGCCTCCTCAGGAGTGGCCGCCGGGCGGCGGCAAAGCTCCTGTAGGCGTCAGCCTGGCCCGGTAGAAAGCTACCCTGCTCCAACCAGGCCTGTACCCTCTCGCGCAGGTCATCCTCCGCGGCCCTACCAGCCTCAAAGGTGCGCCCGGGTTCATCCACGAAGACCACGCTGTTCTCGGGGAGATATTCCAGCACCGAGGCCATGCTGGGGTAGAAATAAGGGGCATACTGCTCCATCCCCTCGAAGACCTCGCCCGCCTCTAAGCTGGCGAGATGCTCCTCCACCTTGCTCTTCAACCTCTCGACCACAGAACGCTGGCCGAGGGAAGCCAGGCGCGTGAGCTGGCTCTCCAGCTGTCGGCGTATGGCGCGCACGCCTTCCGGCACGGCCTCAGGGGGAAACAGGAATTCGCGGGCCGGGGGCACGGAAACCTGTGTGCGGCTGGCGACGGAACGCTGATCGTCCGGGTCGAAGAGGCGGATCGAGCTGACCTCGTCGCCGAAGAACTCAACTCGCAGCGGGCGCTCGAAGCCCGGAGGGTACAGGTCGATGATTCCGCCTCGTACGGCGAAAGAGCCTACGCCCTCGACCAGCTCGGTACGCTGATACCCCAGGCCGGCTATCCGCCTGACGAGGTCCGAAAAATCAACCATCTCCCCCACGCGTAGGCTGAAAGGGAGCTTCCGGAAGAGGTCAGCAGGCATTACCTCCCGCAGCAGGGACGCGACGGGACAGACCACGGCGGCCGGCGGGTCGGTCAGCAACCTGTGGAGGGCGTGGATCCTAGCGGCGACCAGGTCCCTGCTGTGGGCTAAGACGGCGTACGGCATCAGGTCTACCGGCGGGAGCACGAGGACGTCCCGGGTGCCCAGCCAGGTAATAAGGTCACGCTGAAGCCGCTCGGCCCTGCTGAGGTCAGGGGTGATGAGAAACACCGGCCGGCCCATGCGGGAGGCGACCCCCGCGACCAGGAAGGTGCGCCCAGACTCCTCCAGGCCGTAGACCTGAATATGCCAGCCCTTCGTTATGCTGTCCTTGAGCGAGCGGAACTCCGGGAGCTCGTCCCAGAGCACAAGCGGGTTCATAACCATCGTCCTCTCGTTAACACATCAAAAGGGCTTCGGCGGCGAGAGGGGCCAAAGCCCTGCTTATATATAGATATATGTGAGGGGATAAGGCGGCATTACGCCGTGCTGTTGTATTCGTTCATAGCGGCATCAATGCCGCGCTGGAGATAGGTCTCTAAGGCCTCGACGGCGCGGTGGAGTACATCCTTCACCCTATCCTCCTCACCCGCCGCGAAGGGGCTGAGGACGTAATCACGCCCCTCCATACCCGGTTGCGGGCGCCCGATCCCCAGACGAAGCCTCGGGACGTCCTCGTGGCCGATAGCCTGCAGGACGGAGGCGAGGCCTTTGTGCCCTCCGCTTCCGCCGCGGGGCCGGATCCTGATCCTCCCGAGCTCAAGGTCCATATCGTCGTAGATTATCAGGAGGTCGGCGGGCTCGGCTGGATAATGCCCGAGCGCCCAGCTGACGGCCCTGCCGCTCCTGTTCATGAAGGTATTGGGCTTGAGGAGAACTACCTCTTGCCCTAAGACGGTCCCTTCAGCAACCCAGGCAAAGGGAGCGTCGTCAAAGGAAAGCCGGTGGCGGAGGGCGAACTCCTCCACCACGGCGAACCCGATATTGTGGCGGGTCCCCGTGTATTCGGGGCCAGGGTTGCCCAACCCTACGATGAGCTTCACACCGCGATCCCCCTAGGGGTAGTGGGACCTACTCCTCCTCCTCCGGAGCCTCCTCGGCTTCGGGCGCACCCTCCTCCGCGGCCTCCTCGCCGGCCTCGGGGGCCTCCTCCACGACCCTCGGCGCCACCACTGACACGATCACCTCTTCAGGCGGCGTAAGGACCTCTACGCCCTCCGGGACTGTCAAGCCTCCAACGGTGAGGTTGTCGCCTACCCTGAGCTCGGACACGTCGGCGGTTATGGCCTCGGGTATCTCAGTGGGCAACACCTTGACCTCGATCTCCCACAGCTGGTGCTGCAGAATACCGCCGGCCTTCTCCACCTGTTCCTCTCCCGCAAGGGCAAGGGGCACAACCGTGGTGATCTTGTCCTCGAGGGATATCCGATGGAAGTCGGCGTGAATTATCTCTCGGCGCAGGGGGTGGCGCTGCACCTCTTTAACCATAACCGTATGCTTGCTCGCCTCACCATCCTCCTCGATGGTGAGGGTGATGAGGACGTTTCTCCCGGTGGACTCATAAGCCCTAGTGAACTCCCGGGCGTCCAGCGCAATAGGCAGGGATTCTATATCCTTTCCGTAAAGGACTGCGGGGAGCAAGCCCTTCCTGCGAAGCCGCTTCGCGGCGTTCTTGCCGGCCTCTCTCTTACGTGCGGTCAGCTCAATCTGCTGCATGAACCTTCACTCCTTTATCCGAAACCCCGGTGGTGGTATCCAAGACACTATAATACCTAATTCTGCGCTTTCGGTCAAAAGTCGGCTTAGTCGAAGAGCTTGCTCACGGAGAGATCTTGGTGTATACGCAGGATGGCCTCGCCCAAGAGGTGGGCCATGGACAACACCGTCAGTTTTTCCCGCTTCCCGTTAACTGGTATGGTGTTGGTGACGATAAGCTCCTCGATAGGCGAATTGTTTAACCTCTCCCACGCCGGACCTGAGAGGACGGGATGAGTGGCACAGGCGTATATGTTACACGCTCCCAGGTCCTTAAGAGCTTGGGCCCCTTGGGTGATGGATCCGGCGGTGTCTATGATGTCATCCACGAGGATTGCCGTCCGACCCTCGACCTCCCCGATAACGTTGAGCACCTCAGAGACGTTCGGTGCAGGCCGCCTCTTGTCTATGATGCCGATAGGCGCCTTCAGGTGCCTGGCGAGGTCCCTGGCCCTGGGCACCCCGCCGGGGTCCGGGGAGACGACTATCAAGTTGTCACCCAGGCCTCGACCCCGCAGGTACTCGGCCAAGAGCGGGACGCTCGAGAGGTGGTCCACGGGAATGTCGAAGAACCCCTGGATCTGGCCCGCGTGGAGGTCAACGGTGAGGACGCGGTCGGCACCGGCTGTGGTAATGAGGTTCGCCACCAGCTTCGCCGTAATGGGCTCTCTGCCCCTGGTCTTTCTGTCCTGCCGCGCGTACCCGTAAAAGGGTATTACCGCTGTAACTCGCCCGGCCGACGCCCTCTTAAAGGCGTCGATCATGATCAGAAGCTCCATGAGGCTATCGTTGACGGGCGTGCACGTCGGCTGGATGATGAACACATCCGTGCCCCGAACGCTCTCGTTGATGAGAACCCGTATCTCCCCGTTGGAGAACCTGTCCACTTCCACCTCGCCCAGGGCCATCCCCAGATGGTCAGCTATTTCCTGCGCCAGCTCGGGGTTGGCGTTGCCGGCGAAGACCTTGAGACGGTCGTTAAAGCCCACGGGAACCCCCCCCCTAGGAATCTCTGTTGTCGTTCCGGCTCTTTCTCCGTTTGAATCGCCTTACCCAACCCGATATGTTAGACTGCCTTTCCCGGGCCACGGCCAAGCTCCCCTCAGGTACGTCCTTGGTGATCGTCGAGCCCGCGGCAACATAGGCCTCGCGCTCCACCTTGACCGGCGCCACGAGATTGACGTTACAGCCTATGAAGGCCCCGTCCTCGACATCCGTTTGGTATTTATCAAAGCCGTCGTAGTTCACGGTCACAACCCCAGCCCCTATGTTAACCCCCTCGCCGAGCCTCGCGTCGCCGATGTAGCTGTGATGGGAGACCTTGGACCGGGCCCCGATGACACTTCCCTTGATCTCGGCGTAGTTACCGATCTTCGCGCCCTCGCCAACGACCGTCCCTCGCCGGAGGTGAGAGTAGGGGCCAACGGTCGCGCCGTCCCCGATCCGGCTTTCCTCTACCGTCGAATCCACGATCCTGACGCCTGAACCGATCACCGTGTCCTTTATCCTGGCGCCAGGCCCGATAACAGTGCCCTCCCCGATCACCGTCCGCCCCTCAAGGACCGTCATGGGGTAAATGACCGAGTCACGACCTATTCGAACCTCAGCGTCCACATAGGTGCTCGTAGGGTCGACGACGGTTACGCCGCTGAGCATGAGCTTCTCCAAAATCCGCCCCCGCAAGAGGGCAGCGGCCCGCGCCAGGTCAATGCGGTCGTTCACCCCGAGGACCGACTCGCTGTCCTCCCATTGCAGGGCCTCCACCTTCCCACCGCGCTCCATGATCAGCCCTATAACGTCGGTGAGATAATACTCGCCCTGCGCATTATCTCGCCTGACCTCCCGCAGGGCGTCGAAGAGGGCCTCGCGCTCGAAACAGTAGATCCCCGTGTTAACCTCCTTGACGGCCAGCTGCTCCGGTGTGGCGTCGGCTTCCTCGACGATGCCCGTAACGCGCCCCGCGCCATCTCTAATGACGCGTCCATATCCCCGTGGACGCGGAAGTTCAGTGGTCAGAATCGTTACGGTGGCGGCGGTTTGGCGGTGCTTCGTTAGTAACTCCGCGAGACAATCCGAGGTGATCAGAGGGGTATCTCCGTAGAGGACGAGGAGTGGCCCCTCGCCCTTCCCCACCAAGCCCTCAGCCTGCAAGACCGCGTGGCCGGTGCCCTTCTGCTCTCTCTGCCACACGAAGCGAAGTCCTTCACCCATGGCCTCCATTACCCGTTCGCCCTGATAGCCCACTACCACCACGATGTCCTCCGCTCCGGCTGCCCGGGCAGCAGAGGTCACATAGGCCAGCATCGGCTTACCGGCGATGGGGTGAAGGACCTTGGCCAGTCTGGATTTCATTCGGGTGCCCTGGCCCGCAGCCAGGACCAGGGCCGTGGCTGTATCTGCCATTATCAAACCTCCACGTGAAAATCGGAGCATTCTAAGATTATCTCTGGACCTTGAGATTAATTCAACGCCCCCTGGGGATCTCCTCCAAGGGGGTTAGCGAGGCGCCCCCGTGGCAAAGGGGGCAGAACAAGGCCGCCCGTGGGGGGCGGCAGGACGGGAGACCTTATTCACCTATCGCATCATGGTAGGCCCGCAACACGATGTCGTGGATCATTTGCCGGGCTTCGGCGGTAATCGGATGGGCGATGTCGCGGTAGCCCCCCTCGGCCGTGCGACGGGAGGGCATGCTCACGAATAGGCCGTTCTGTCCTTCCACGATTCTTATGTCATGAACCACGAACTCATCATCGAAGGTCAGGGTAGCTACCGCCTTCATCTTCCCGTCGTCCATGATGCGCCGGATGCGCACGTCGGTGATCGGCAACGGCTTCACCCCTTTCCCTACCGCGGCAAGTATATTCTTCGACAAGCAGGGGTTAATTCCTGTTTTTGGTAGCGCTAAACCTGCGTCGGCTCGATGTCCACCTGTCCCTTCTGGACATCAATACGCTTTAGGGTTAGGAGTGATGTAGGCTTTGGTACCATCTTCTCCGAGGGCTCTGCCGTTTGGATGAGCACCGCTATACCACAGGCGCGGGCGTCAAACTCCCTCACTATCTCCAGCATTCCCGCCGCGGTTCCGCCGGCCCTCATGAAGTCGTCTACGATGAGCACCTTGGCGCCGCTGCGCAGCGCTCGTCTGGGTAGGGACATGGTCTGGATCTTGCCCGAGGAGCCGGAGAGGTAGTTTATGGTCACCACCGGCCCTTCGGTCACTCTGCTGTCCCGTCGGATAATAACCAACCCGGCCCCCAGTGCTCGCGCAGTCATAAGGGCGAGGGGTATCCCCTTGGTCTCCACAGTGATGACGTAATCAGGGGCCTCTTCAGCGAACCAACTGGCGAACACCCTACCGATCCTATTGGACCAAGTGGGGGAGAAGATAATGTCCGACGTATACAGGAAACCGCCCGGCAGTATTCGTCTGGGGTCAGACAGCGCCGTCACTAACTCGCGGCACAGGGATGCTCGCTCCTCTTCCCGGACCCCGGGGAGGTAGAGGACGCCTCCTGCGGCGCCCGGTACCGTCCGGATCTGACCGAGGCCATTGGCCTCAAGCGCCTTACGGATGAGGGCTACATCCTCGGAGATGGAAGATTTGGCGGCCCCCGTCCGGTTGGAGAAGAAGCTGAGCGGAAACAACCTCCCAGGGTTGTCAAGAAGGTCCTTGAGGATTAGGATCAACCGGTCTGTCTTCGGCAGCCTGTCCAAAGGCTCTGTCCCCTCCCAGAAAAAGCGGAAAAGGGGCTGCCGCTACGCGGTCTCGCCCCCGAGAAGCCCGACAACTAATTTATAATCCTCCGGTTTATCGACGTCGAGGCCGATCTCCACGTAAGGCGTCTCGACGGCCAGCGCCTTAACGCCAAACAAGTCGCTCACCCGGGCCTCCAATTCCGAAATGGCTACTCTACGCAGCAGGAACCTAAGCACGAACCCCCAGCCGAGAATAGAGCACAGTTTAAGGGGGTTCTTGCGGTACTTGAAGATCTCATCCATGGTCTTCGCCATCTTCGGCAGGACGCTCGGGTTGATGAGGAATATGTTGCCTCCGGTGAAAGTCCCCTCGCGCACGGTGGCATACGTTCTCTTGACGTTGGGATAGGAGGCCTCGCACACTTCCTTTCTGACTATGGGGTAGAAGAAGTCTCCCTCGGGTCCACATCTAGAGATGAAATCATCCACCATCTCCCCCGTGAGCAGCGGGATGTCGGAGGTGACCACCAACACGCGCTCGTCCAAGCCGAGGAATTCGCACCCCTTGAGGAGATTGTGGGTCACCGAGCCACGGCTGTCAAGGACCTCGACGCCCTCGTCGTCAAGGAAAAGGACGGACAAGTCCTCCGCAGGGCCGAGCAGGACGATCCTGTTTATCCTCTCCGCGTCCAGCAGCGCGTCCACGATATATCGTATAATCGGCTTGCCACCTATCTCTATCAGGGCCTCATTAGGTGCCGGACTCACTGCGGCCAACCTCCCGTTGTTAGGAGCCGCAGCGAGAACGAGCGCGTTGGTCATGTCAGTCCCTCCCTTGCATGAACGTACCCGGATCAACAAACCCCTCGGGGCGACAAACCCAAAGGAGGTCGGCGTAACGTCCCATCTGCCGCGTCACCTCTTTGGTCCGACGCCTGTCTCCCGCCGGCACAAGGGCGAAGACGGTGGGGCCGCTCCCAGACATCAACGCCCCTTGCGCCCCGCCCTCGAGGGCCGCCTCAATGAGGTGCCCGATAACCGGATGCCTCTCCCGCACGATCTCCTGTAGGTCGTTGTGGAGAAGGCTAGGCAGCGCCGCCCACCGCCGCCTCTCTATGGCGCTGACCATCATCCCGCAGGCCCCCGCGCTGCACCTCGGCCGCCAGCGAGAATACACGTCCCGAGTGCTCACCTCAAAGGGCGGCGTGGCCAAGACCACGTCGAAAGTCTCCGCGGAAAGGTCTGGCAAAAAGCGCAGCCTCTCACCCCGTCCGGTGCCCAGGGCGGTACCTCCGGTGATGCAAAAGGGAACATCTGAGCCCAGTAGGGCCCCCAGCTCCCTCAGACGAGCTGCGGGGAGGCCCAAGCCCAGCAGGGCATTGAGGCCCACTAGTACGGCGGCCGCATCCGAGCTTCCTCCGGCGAGGCCGGCGGCGACGGGTATTCTCTTCTCTATGACTACCTCCACGCCCCTGTCGCCGACGTAACCCTCAGCCATCATAAGCTCGGCTGCTCGATAGGCGAGGTTTCGCCCGTCGGTCGGCAGAGCCGGATGGTCGCACTGCAAGCGGATCTCCCGCTCGGGCAGAAGCCTCAGCCAGATCTTATCTTGCAGCGAAAGGCTCTGGAAAACAGTCGAGATCTCGTGATATCCGTCGGGCCGCCGCCCCAGCACCTCCAGGGTTAGGTTGACCTTCGCCCTGGCGGGAATCACCAGCTCCAGTGTAGCTCCCCCTACTCCGCGAAGTCTTGGCCTATGCTTCGACGTCAGGCGAGGCGAATCCTCTCTTGAAGGGGGCGCTGGGCCCGTCAAATGGACCTTGCCGGAAATACCCAAGGGGTTGCTGTATAACTATGAGACGAACTACCGTTCAACGACATCAAAGCCCGACCCCTCATGTCCTCCTTGATATATAGGGTATCCGCTCAAAGTAGGATCGAATCATCGCGTCCCTGTACGGCTTGTCCGCAACAAGGTAACTTCGAGGAATCATGCTCGATTAGGGGCGCTGTCTCGGCGAAGCTAACGCCGGAGGCAGCGCTCCCGCGCTCAGGGGCCCTCGCGGCTAGAGACAGGGCTAGACCGGGAGGATGCTGACGCCGAGGAGGCGTTCCACGTTCTCAAAAGTGCCACCTATGGACACACGCTCGCTGCCAGCGGAGAGGAGGCCGACCGCCAGGTTCTCCTCCTGAGTTACCATTAACGAGCCGCTATCGCCCGGTTGAGCCATGGGCGTGGTCACTATCTGCTCGCTGAAGGTGGCCTCCCCCACGTCTCCGAGGAAGACCCGTACGGTGGCCTCCACCACCTTGATCTCGCCGGTGGTCACCCCCGTGGTCCGCCCGCTCTTGGAGAGCCGCATGCCGATCTCGGGCCTGGCCTTGCCCGTGACCGGGCCAAGCTCGTATATCACTTCACTGACGAGCTCCGGCGAATCCGGCAAGGCGACGGCCGCATCCACCAGGTTCTCGTGAGCCGCCTCGCGGTAAAGCCGCGCTCGGTAAGCCGGAGCGGTTCTCGCTAGGAGCCAGTTGGCGGCCCGCTCTGCCGCGCGCGCGAGGGCGCAGGTGGCAGCAGTCGGGCTCCTCTCCAAGGGCACGAATCGCAGCAGGGTGGCGATCCTGTCTCGCTCTGAGCCGCCGTCATAGGGGCCGGGTTGCAGAATGGCGTCGCCCACGTTGGCGCGGCCGTCCCGGCCGTTGGTGAGGTTGGCGAGGACGTGGTTGTTGGATAAGATTAGCTTGCGGCCTGTCTTGAGATCATATACCACAGCGCCGAAGGTCCCCGCCGTGATGCCGTAATGGCCGATGCTCACGCCGGGAAAGGCGGGCCGATTGCGAGACCGTCGCACAGGATCGTCGCCCACCAGCCTGATATGGCCGACCTCCACAACGTCGGTAAGGACCCCCTCGAGCGTCTTGGGAATGATATGATCTCGGGGCAGCTGCTCAGGAGGCAGTTTCTTGGTCACGAGCACGGTAACTGCGAGCTGCCCGGTAGACCTACCCTCCCTCTCCTTCCTGCCGATACCTACTCCGACAACGTTATCCAGTGCGAGAAGCCTCGTGCGGTGCTTTCGCAGGGCCTTCCGAACTCCGTCCATCACAACCCCTCCGTGTACGGACTTCAGACTATCCTATTCAGTCCGCACGGGGGCCGTGATGCCGGGGACGGGGAACATGGAAAGAGCAGGGAAATCCCCTGCCCCGCTAAGAGTGCTGCTCGGGGTCGACCACGGTATTACTGTCCGTGGTATGTGAGCTTCCTCTCGCCATCCTGCCCGCAGACGGTGAGCTCAACGACCTCCGTCAACAGATCGGCGTAGTTATATGAGCCCCGCCGATTCCCAGCGTGCTTGTCGTCGAGCCTGATCAAGAAGTGGTTAGCGTAGGTCCTCTCAAGGGTGCCCTCTCGCTCGACGATCCGCCGCCGGCCTCGATTGGCCCGCACTCGTATCCTCATGCCGACTATTTCGTCAAGGTCCCTCTTTATCTCTGAGATGACGCTCTGCCCACTCAAGCTGTCACTTCCTTCCGCCCATTTCTATGGATACTTTACCACGTCAGGAGCATAAGTGCAAGATTTTATAGTGTACCAAACCTAGCTCATTACGTCAAGGTCAAAAATTTTACGAAAAAGCGCGGAGCTTTCCCCCGCTCTCCGCGTGACTCCCTTTCGTGCCCATTACCTTTGGGCTGTGGCTCTTCAGTTATTTTTGCATCACCGCGGCCTAATTATTCATTTCGTGTATTTATCGGCCACCTTTGACGCACCGTAGGATTCCGGTTTGATCTTGGCGTCAAAGCCGCTTCCGACCACCATCCCCACTATCTCCTTTATGAGTTCCTTGGTCTGGCCCCGCTCCCCAACGTCCAGGTGAATCTCTAGGTTGAGGTGGGCAACCCCGTCGGCTGCGATCCGCTCAGCGAGCTTGCTCGCCAACCCAAGGCTCAGCGAGGTCTCGTAAAAGAGCTTCTGTCTCAGGGAGTGTATCTTGTGCATCCTTCGCTTTTGGTAATAATAACGCCCGCCTTTGCCGGTCCGGTGGATTATAACCGCTGTGACGAAGCAGACGTCGTCTCTGACCTGCGAGTCGGTGCCGATGATGAGGCGGTAATCCTCGTTAGGCCTCTCCTTTATATAATCCAAGATATCCTGGAACATCGCCTCGAAGCTGATGACACCTCGAGTGGGGCTTACGAACTTATCCTGCAGGACTGGGTCGACGGTCAATCCGGCGTCGAAGGGAGTCTCCCCCTTTCAGATTCTCTCGTTCATTATACTACTTCTCAACGGCTGCCCCAACACGCAGGAACTCCCTTGCCAGGCTCAGGAAATCCGCTGGACTGAAGCTCTCGGCCCTCCGCCTGCCATCGATCCCCGCCGCGCGTAGAGCCGTTACCAAGTCCGCTTCCGACAGCCGCAGGATACCGGAGCCCTTGAGGCTGTTGATCAACGTCTTGCGCCGCTGCTGAAAGGCCGCCGCGACGACCCGGCGTAGGAACCAGGGAGGAACGTCGGGAGCGTCTGGAGATGGTGTAAATCTGACAGCGGCTGACTCGACACGGGGCCTCGGGTAGAAGACCTCGGGGGGCAGCACCCTCAAGAGCTCCACACGACAGAAAACTTGAACCATAACGCTGAGGGCCCCGTAATCTTTGCCTCCGGGGCCGGCCACGAGGCGTTCTGCCACCTCCCTTTGCACGACGAACAGCATCACTTCCGGGCTCATCTCCTCCAGCACACGGAAGATGACGGGGGAGGTGATGTAATAGGGCAGGTTGCCCACCACCTTGGTGGCCTCCGGGAGCTCGACTTGCAGAACGTCGCCCTGAAGCAGGGTAAAGTTGTCACGACCGGCGAACTGCTCCTCGAGGTAGGCGCACAGGGCCGGGTCGATCTCCACCGCGAAGACCTGGGCCTGGCTCTCCACGAGCGACACCGTAAGGCCGCCTAGTCCTGGCCCCACCTCTAGGAGGCGGTCCCCCTCCTCGACTCCTAGCTGCCGGAACAAGAAATCCCGAACATTGCGGTCGATGAGAAAGTTCTGTCCCCATCTCTTTCGGGGCGCCACACCCAAATCCTCGAGGGCCGCGCGCACCTCACGCAAACTCACCGCCACATCAGCCATCCCCAATCCCAAATACTGACAGAGCGTTCTGAGTAGTCGCACGCCCCACCTCACGCGGTGAGATGCCCTTGATGGCGGCGATCCTCTCGGCCACCAGGCGCACAAGGGCGGGCTCGTTGACCTTGCCGCGGTGGGGCACGGGGGGAAGATAGGGGGAGTCGGTCTCTATGAGCAAGCTGTCCAGGGGCACAGACCGCACGACTTCAACGAGGGACGAGTTCGGGTAGGTCACTGGGCCCGCTATGGACAGAAGATAGCCACGTCTGACGCACTCGGCAGCCATTTCGGTGTCACCGCTGAAGCAGTGCATGACCACCCTAAGGCCGCGGGCTTCCCGCTCCAGGAGGTCCATCACCTCCTCGTGGGCGTCCCTGTCGTGGATGATAACGGGCAGGTTCAGCTCTCGTGCTATTGCTAGCTGTCGACGAAAGACCTCAATCTGAAGGGCGCGGGGAGACAGGTCTCGGTAGAAGTCGAGGCCCATCTCTCCGAGGGCTACGACCCCTGCCCTTTCAGCGAGCCCCCTTAAAGTCGACAGATCTGTGTCGTCGACTTCGCCGGACACGTGAGGATGAATTCCCACCGAGGCATAGACGCCCTCGTGAAGGGAGGCGAGCCGAACCGCCGTCCTGGAGCTGTCAAGGTCAAAGCCCACACAGAGAATTCGGTCTACGCCAGCCCTACGGGCTCGATCCAGGACAGCGCCGGTCTCCCCCCTGTACCGTCGTGAATCAAGGTGAGCGTGGGTATCGAAATACATGTCTTCCCTCCTGTGCGTGCATCGCTTCTCCGTCTCCTCTGTGAGTTATTTTGCCTCTCCTTCCGAATCTCCTCTGCGTGAGGTTCCAGAGCACCAAGCAAGGGCCCGGAAGTTGCAAAATTTTGAAATGCAGAATTTGGGCCCTTGGCATTGACTGTTTCTGGCAAGTTTGGTATCGTTTACTCAGGTTGTCGAAAGCTGTTGGAAGGGGGGGACACCGATGATGAAATCCACAGGGATCGTCCGGAAGGTGGACGAGCTCGGGAGGGTGGTCATCCCTATCGAGCTCAGGCGCACGTTGGACATCGCGGAGAAGGACTCTCTGGAGATCTACGTCGACGGAGACCGCATTATCCTTCGCAAGTATGAACCTGCCTGCATCTTCTGTGGAAACGCGTACGATGTTCGTAATTTCAAGGGCAAGAACGTCTGTCGCGAGTGCCTCGCCAGCATGGCTCAGGCGGGGTAAAATCCTAGTGGGGCGGAGAATTTTTCGGAACTAGAGGGGCGTGCCGGGGCGCCCCTCTATTTCGATATTTCTTGTAGTGCTTTGTAGATATCCCTCTTCGACATCCCTCGCTCCTTGGCCACGGCCTTCATCGCCTGCTTCCTGTCAAGCCCCAGGTCCTCGAAGTACTGCACGTGGCGCCGGATATCCAGCGAGGCCCTGCTATTGACGGCGGTGGCCCCTCCCTCGACTACTAGGGTGAACTCTCCTTTGAGGGAGCCCTTGCGCTCGAGCTCGGCGACCTTCTCGGGTAGCGCCACAGCGGTGGTGCGAAGGACCCCCTCATGGTGTTTAGTCAGCTCCCTGGCCACGATCACGGTACGCTCCGCCATCAAGTCCGCCAGGTCGTGAGCTGTGTCCCGCAGCCGATGCGGCGCCTCGTAGACGATCAGCGTCTCCGGCCTGCTGCCGAGCTCGGTCAGGACGCGCCTTCGCTCCAGGCGGTCCCTGGGCAGAAAGCCATAGAAGGTGAAGCGGTCGGTGGGCAGGCCAGACACCGATAAGGCCGCGACCAACGCCGACGGGCCGGGCAGGACTGATACCTTGATGCCCTCCGCCACGGCTGCGCGCACCAACGTGAAGCCTGGGTCGGCGATCCCGGGCGTGCCGGCATCGCTGACCACCGCTATCCGCTTCCCCTGCTTGGCCAGTTGCACCAGCTGCTTGACCCTGCTCCGTTCGTTATGCTCGTGATAGCTTATTGTCCGCGTGTGAATGTTGAATCGGTCGAGTAGGCGACGGGTCCTCCGCGTGTCCTCACAGGCGATTAGGTCAACCTGGCGCAGGGTCTTCAGGGCCCTCAGGGTGATATCCTCTAAATTACCGATGGGCGTGGCACAGATGTATATCTCCCCCGTCGAGTCCATGCCTCTCACCCCCATTTTGGGCATAAATTCCCTCGCCACAGCAGAAATTATCCTTGGATGGCCGAATTCCCTCTCCCGGAAGAGGTGAAAGCATGTCCCCAAACCGTCCGCTATCCTCTCTGCTCGGGGAGCTCGAGGTGTTATCCTCGGGCGGACCGGAGGCTGACCCCGTCGTAACTGGGATTTCCTTCGACTCCCGGCGCACTTCTCGGGGAGACCTCTTCGTGGCCTTCCGTGGCCTGAGGCAGGACGGCCACGCCTTTATAGATGAGGCCGTAAGCCGAGGAGCCGTCGCCGTCCTGTGTGAACGGAGGCTGTCGCGGCCCGATATCCCGTGGGCTCAAGTCAGGAACGGCAGGCAGGCTCTCTCCGCCGTGTCCGCCAGCTTTTACCGACACCCCTCGCGGCGCCTGCAGGTGATCGGGGTTACGGGCACTAACGGCAAGACCACCACCACCTTCATGCTTTCCTCTCTGCTGGAGCGGAAGGGGGCCAAGACTGGGATAATGGGCACCCTGTGCCAGAAGATCGACGGAGAGTATGCTCCCTCCTCCATCACCACCCCTGACGCCCCCGACATTCACGGGGCCCTGGCCACGATGGTCGAGAGGGGGGTCACCCACGTGTGTATGGAGGTCTCCTCCCATGCGCTCGAGTTGGCCAGAGTAGATCACGTTCGCTTCGACGCGGCGGCCCTCACGAACATGTCGCCCGACCATTATGACTTTCACGGTAGCTGGCGGGACTATGTGCGGGCCAAGGCTCGCCTCTTTGAGATATTGGGCCCGGACGCCGTGGCGGTGGTGAACGTCGACGACGCGAATTGGCGGCAGGTGGCCGGCCGCACGTCGGCTCGGCTTATTCGCGCCGGGCTCCGGAACGCTGACGTCGACGTGCTGGCTGACAAGGTCGAGACCAGCGGCGGCGCGTCCTTTGAGCTCGCGCTCCTACGGCCGCTTCCCAAGAGAGGGGGAGGTGCGGTGGGGCCCCTCAGGGTGCCCATACGACTGCGCATACCCGGGGCTCATAACGTGTACAACGCCCTATTGGCGGGAACCCTTGCCCTTCTCTACGGAGTGCCGGCCAAGGAGGTGCAACGAGGCCTCGCCGCCTTCAAGGGGGTCCGAAGGAGGATGGAGGTGGTGTACGACGGCGAGTTCCGGGTCATCGATGATTTCGCCCACAACCCCGCCAGCTTCGAAGCGGTTCTGGAGGCCATAGCCGAACAAAACCCGGCTCGACTGATCATCGTTGTTGCCATTCGGGGAAACAGGGGACCTGAGATCAACGCCGTCAACGCCCGGGCCCTGGCGAAGTGGGCGTCGTGCATTCCCGCCTCCGAGGTGATCGTCACCAGCAGCTCCGACGCGGTGGGGGCAAAGGATCGAGTAACGCTGGCGGAGAAGGAGTCCTTCCTGGCGGGGCTGGAACGCGCCGGCGTACCCTACGAGTTTCACCCACGCCTAACCACCGCTATTTCCCGGGCAATAGACCTCGCGCGGCGGCATGATACCGTCCTGCTCTTGGGGGCACAGGGGATGGATCGCGCTGAGGCGTGTCTGCGGGATGCGCTCCGCGGGCCCATGCGACAGGGCTGCCGAAGGCAGCACCAACCTCAGCTTTGATCGGCGCAGCCCCCACAGGTCGGCCTGACCGAGCTCACTGGGAAATCACGCACCAGGCCTTGGACGCTGAGCTCCACGGACACAGTGCGCTGCAGGAGGTTCCGGCCCACCACTACGCCCCGGCCTTCAGGCGTGACAACTTCCTCTCCCTCTTCGGGGAGCTGATTGATGGCGTCCTCGTAGCTCTCGGCCTCGTATCGCAGGCAGCACATCAGGCGGCCACAGATGCCCGATATCTTGGCGGGGTTTAGGGATAAGTCCTGCTTCTTGGCCAACTTGATGGACACAGGCTCGAATTCAGCCAAGAAAGTTGCGCAGCAGAGGGTCCGCCCGCAGGGGCCGATGCCCCCGAGCATCTTGGCCTTGTCCCTCACGCCTATCTGCCGTAGCTCTATCCGGGTCTTAAAAACAGAGGCCAAGTCCTTCACCAACTCCCGGAAGTCGACCCTGCCGTCAGCGGTGAAGTAGAAGATGACCTTGTTGTTATCGAAGGTGTACTCGGCATCCACCAGCCGCATGTCCAGGCCGTGTTTTCGGATCTTGCGCTCGCAAATGGCCATGGCCTTGCGGGCCTTCTCCTTGTTCTCCTCCACCTGCTGTAGGTCGCGCGCGGTGGCCTTTCGAATAACCTTCTTCAAGGGCTGCACTATCTCGTCCTCTTCGACCTCCTTCGGGCCAACAACGACTTCGCCGAATTCCACGCCGCGTGCGGTCTCGACTATCACCTTATGGCCCGGCTTCAGTTGCTCAATGGCCGGGTCGAAGTAATATATTTTTCCAGCCCTTCTAAACCTAACGCCGACTACTTTCGGCACGGTTACCATCTCCTCAATCACCTTCAAGTTTACACCCTCTTGAGGCCAGAACGCAAGCTGAGCAGCAGGGCCTCGATGGCTAGGAGCGGATTCACGTTAGACTGGAGGAGAGACCTGATCCTCTCCAAGTGCAAGATCGCGTCCGTGCAGCTAAGCGGCTCTAGAGCACGGCCCAGCCGCAGCCTGATCCCGTGTTGCAGCAGGGAGATGAATAGGTCGGCGTCGGCCCTGTTCCCGGCGACCTCCGCCGCTAAGGCCAGCACCTCCTCCGCACTCAGCCCCGGCACCCTCTCCAAGAAGGAATCGGCCCTCTCCTTGAGCTCGAGGAAGGCCTCCTCGGCGGCCATCTCCTCTGCCCGAGCTACGCGACCACCGGCCAGCGAGGCGAGCATCAGGGCCTCATCCCGTGGCAGCCCGAGCCTGTCCGCCAGCACATCGGCCGCCCTCTCTACGGGCAGCGGGCCGAAGTCGAACGGTACACACCTTGACCGGACCGTGTCGGGAAGGCGGGCCGGCTCCTTGACCAAGAGGATGAAATAGGAGTGGCCAGGTGGCTCCTCAAGGGTCTTGAGCAGGGCATTTGCGGCCTCTCTCGTCATCAGGTCCGCCTGCTCTATGACGAACACGCGGACCTCGCCGCGGACCGGCTGCATCGCTGCCTCCCGCCGTAGGGCATTGATCTGGGCCAATTTAATCGTTGCGCCCTCTGGCCGTGCGACAATGAAATCGGGATGAGCCTGATCTGAGATGAGGCCGCACTCCCGACAGGTCCCACACCCGCCGTAGGTCCCCGGCCTGTTGGAACACAGGAGCCCCGCAGCTAAGCTCTGCGCTGCTCGCCGCTTCTCCTCCAGGTCCTCCCCAGTGAACATGTTGGCGTGAGCTAACCTTCGCGACTCCATCGCGCGCCTAATGAGGTCTTGGCCCAAGGTAAACGTCCCCCTGTCTCGCAAAAGGCCATACCACGACCGCTAGATCTTGATGTATCCTTCTACGGTGAGCACGAACACCGTGGCCCCCCCCACGACGACCTCAAGGGGGTAAGAAACGTAGGCATCCCCCGGGCCGCTCACGGGAGAGACGGGCGGGGCGACCTGTTTCCGAGAGTGACAGGTGTCTCTGATTATGTTGAGGACCTCCTCCACATCCTCATCCTCAACCCCGATCAAGAGAGTGGTGTTCCCCTCCCGCAGGAAACCACCTGTGGACGCCAGCTTGGTAGCGCTGTAATTGCGCTGCACCAGTTGATCGATTAACCGTCCGGCATCCTTGTCCTGAACGACGGCGAAGATCAGTTTCAAGGGCTCACCCCCTCCCATCGATGCCGAGAGCCGCGAGGCCCTCGCTCACTTCTCGATAGACGTCGGCCTCGATCTCGGCGATGTCTCTGGCGGCCGGGATCACCCTCACCCGGTCCGGCTCTTTACGGGCCAGCTCCAAATAGTACTCTCTGACCCTCTGCAGGTACTCAGCCCCCCTGCTCTCTATACGGTCGGCCTTCCTGCCTCGCTCCCGGCGCAGCGCCTCGGAGACCGACAGGTCGAAGACCAGGGTTAGATGAGGCCTGATACCCCGTACGGCGGCCGCGTTGACGGCCATCACAGTATCGACTCCTAGGCCGCCAGCGTAACCTTGGTAGGCGAGGCTCGAGTCGAGGAATCGGTCGCACAGGACCACTTTCCCGCCCTCCAGCGCGGGTACGATGACCTCACGCACCAGCTGGCTCCGAGCGGCAGCGTACAGCAACGCCTCCGTCAGGAGCGTCATAGGTCGGTCGTCGGAGGAGAGCAGGATGGACCTGATCTCCTCACCGACGACAGTGCTACCCGGCTCCCGGACACAGACCGGGTCCAGACCTCGGCGGCGCAGCCGACCCCTCAGGAGATTGTACTGGGTTGTCTTCCCCGAACCGTCTATTCCCTCGAAAGTGATGAATAGCCCCTTCTTCTTCATCGTGGGCAGCAGTCCTCTCCTCTCACAACTCTAACTCTCGGCTCTCCCCCCGACGTCAAGATGCCGTGGGCGCTCCAGCCCGCCTCTAGACACCGCAGGAGCGCTTCAACGTCCTCCTCCGTGATGACCTGTCCCGGCAGCACTGCGTAGGCCCCCGGTGGGTAGAGGGTTATGCCGGCCCAGGAGATCTCGCCGACCGCCCGCCGCAGCTGAACTTCCCGCGTCGCGGCCTCGAAGGCCCGCCGCGGTGACAGGACGACCTCGCCCCGCCCATAGGGCACGTTGGGAACGGATGCCTCACCGTCATCCGGAAGAGCATATATAGCCTGACGGAGCTGCGAGACATCCTGAGCTCCATCGCCATGGGTCACAATAAGCAGCACCGTCCGGGGACGAGCATACTCCACGAAGACCCCCGCTCGAGCCAGCGAATCGCGCAGTCGAAAGCCCGAACCTGTCAGGACGAGAACCTTCGTGTAGTCGAGCTCGTAACCAGCGAGCAGATCTCTCGCCTCAAGCAGGCGAAAGCGTTCTCTGAAGAGCTTTCTCACTTGGCTCGCCGCCTGGCGCGCATCCTCCACCATGCGCGCCCCCTCCAGGGCCAGCTCCCGCCTGAGGAGGTCGATGGAGGACATGAGTAGGTACGAGGGGCTCGTAGACTGCATCATGTTCAGCGCAAGCCTGACCCTCTCGACGTCCAAACGGCTGCCCTGTACGTGAAGCATCGCCGTCTGCGTGAGTCCTCCCACCGTCTTGTGCAGGCTGTTGACGACCACGTCAGCGCCCATCTCTAGGGCGCTCGGCGGGAGTTGGGGGTCAAAGCGTAGATGAGTCCCATGCGCCTCGTCTACGATGACAACCATGTCGCGCTCATGCGCCAGGCGCACAGCCCTCTCGATGTCCTCTATCACGCCCTCGTATGTGGGCCGCTGCAACACTACAGCCTTGGCCTCATCCGGCGCCTGCTCTATGGCCAGCAGAAGTGCTCTCGGCTCGCACCCCACGGTGATATCGAATTCAGGTTGCAAGGATACATCTATCCATATGGGCTCAAGATCCCCAAGGATTAAGCCCGTAACCACCGAGCGATGGGAATGACGCGGCAGGATGACCTTCGCGCCTGCCGGGCACGCGGCGAGAAGGGCCGCCACGAGGCCGGCCGACGCGCCGTTTACCAGGAAAAAGGTGAGGTCGCTTCCGAAGAGCTCCGCCGCCAACGCCTGCGCACGGGCGATGGGACCTGTGGGACGGTGCAGCTCATCAAGGCCCGCTAACTCCGTCACGTCGAGCTCGAGCGCCCCTCGGCCGAGGCTCCCCACCAGCGGCCCCGCTGCGCCAGCCCCTCCCTTATGTCCCGGCATATGAAACCTCGCTCTCACCTTCGCGCGGTACTCTTCCAGTGCCGTCCATAACGGCGCCTCGCTCTGGCCCAAGATCATCACCCTCTAGATAGCATTAGCTTCAACATCTCCAAGACCCTTTCCTCCGGCATTAGGACAAATGAAAAACCCCGCCTTCATCACGCGGGGCCTGTGCTCCACGAGCAGGATTCGAACCTGCAACCCTCCGGTTAACAGCCGGATGCTCTACCGTTGAGCTATCGTGGAACATATCTTCCGGCGGCGACCTACT
>DFND01000019.1:505-54362 GCA_002375895.1 Firmicutes bacterium UBA3576 | reverse complement strand
GCCAGGGCCTTGAGGGACTCGCCCCTCCCGAGGAGGTCCCCCTCGAAGTCGAAGGCCATCTGTCGGCCGCCCTCGTCAGAGGGGGGATCCTCCACGGCGCCAAGCGCCCTCCCCTCCGCGAGGGCCAGCCCAAGGCCCACCAGCCTGGCCTCCATGGGGTCCGCGGGGCTGAGCAGGTAAGCCAGTCCCACGGGCTCTTCGCCGGCGAGCCTCTCCCCCAGATCCGGGGGGACCTCCGTCTGGAGCTCGTAGCCGCCAACCTCGTCGCTCGCGGGCTCCGTCGCCTCCAGCCCCGGGACCCGGTCGATGAGGCTGCGAAACTCCAGGCTCCGGAAGAGCTCCCGGACGGCGTCGGCGTCGGGCCCCGTCCAACGGCACTCCGCGAGGTCGAAGTCAAGGGGAACGGAGCGCTCGATGCGGGCCAGCTCCTTCGACAGGCGGGCCTGGTCGGCGTAGAGCTCGAGCCTCTCCCGCAGCTTCTTCCCCCCGACCCGCGACGGGTCCCGCAGCACCTCCTCCAGTTCGCCGAACTGCCTTATGAGCTTCAGGGCCGTCTTCTCCCCGACCCCCGGTACACCGGGTATGTTGTCGGAAGGATCGCCCATCAGGGCCTTCACGTCGACCAGTTGGGAGGGGCTCACGCCGTAGCGCTCCCTCACCGCCTCCAGGTCGTAAGACTCGATATCGCTTATGCCCCTGCGGGTGACCATCACCCGGACGCCCTCATCGACCAGCTGCAGAGAGTCCCTGTCGCCGGTCACGATGACCACCGGATGTCCTTCTGAGGCGGCCCGGCCGGCCACCGTCCCCAGGACGTCGTCGGCCTCGTAGCCCTCCACCTCGTATACGGGGATGCGCATGGCCTCCAGGACCTCCCTGGCCAAGGGCACCTGGCTCCTGAGGTCGTCGGGCATGCCCGGCCGGTGGGCCTTGTAATCGGCGTAGGCCTCGTGCCGGAAGGTCGGCCCGGCCATGTCCCAGGCCACGGCAATGTAGTCCGGCTTCTCCTCCTCGATGAGCTTGATGAGCATGGAGACGAACCCGTACACCGCGTTAGTGGGCCGGCCGTCCGCGGTGCCGAGCGGCGGCAGGGCGTAGTAGGCCCTGTAAAGCAGGCTGTTTCCGTCGAGGAGGACCAGTTTCCCCTTCTGCCCGGAAGTGGCCATAACCTCACCCACCTGTCCTCGTTAGTCTACCCGAGATCAACTCGTCCCGGATTTAGTTCACCGTTCCGGGGCTCAACCCTCCATGGAGGCCGAAATTCGCGGCGACAGAAAAGGACGGGCCCAAGGCCCGTCGCAGCAGAGAAAAAGCCGAGCTCGCGGCCCGGCCAGCTCCCGTCACTCAAGCTCGTAGGAGACGCTCACGCTCGCCCTGATGTCCACCGACCCCGGTATTATAACCGTCGCCGCCCTCATTCCTTCCGCGACGGCGGCCTCCATGAAGGGGACGACATAACCGGGGGTGGTGGAGATCTCCCGAACCCGGGCTATCCGCACGCCCGCAGCCTCGGCGATCACCTCGGCCCTCCTGCGGGCGTCCTCCACGGCCAGCCTCAAGGCCTCGAGCTCCAGTTCTGAGGGATCCTCCACCGCGAAGCGGACGCCCTCAACGGTGTTCGCCCCCGCCGCGATGCCGGCGTCGATGACCTCCCCCACCAGCTCGAGGTCCCGCAGCGTCACCATGACGATGTTGTCGACCGCAAACCCCACGATCTCGGGGGCCTTCCCCTCGCGCGTGACCTCATAGTTCATCAGCGGCCGCAGGTTGAACCGGCTGGTCTGGATGTCGCCTTCGGCCACCCCCAGGGCCTTCAGCCTAGCTATCACCCGGCTGACGGCCTCTGCGTTGGCCCTCTGCGCCTCCTCGGCGGTGGGAGCCTGGGTGCGCACGCCCAGGTTGACGTAGGCGATGTCGGGGGTCGCCTCGACCAGACCCTCGCCCGTGACGTGGATCATCGCCGGGTCCTCCTTCTCGTCCTCCTGAGCCGTGGCCGAGCGCCCCTGTCCCATGGCGATGGCCAGGACCAGGGCCGCCGTGACCAGCAGGCCGACCGCGGTCGCCAAGATCACCGAACTCCTCTGCATGGGCCTTCACCCTCCTCCTGAGAATGTGCTCCCGGACGCTCAGGCCCCGGCCCTCCCTCGAAAGCGCCGGTAAGCCAACCACAGCGCCGCCAGTATCAGCAGGACCGGAGCCGCCGCCGCGAGGAACACCAGCGCCCTGCCGGCGAGATCGAGCATAGCCCTGATGCTGTCCCGGAAGGCCACCGTCATCCTATCCCAGAGCCCCGGGCTCGCCGGCTCTTCCTCCTCCCGGGCCTCGCTCAGCTCCACCGTTATGGTGCTCAGGGTCGTCACGTTATTCAGGTACCTGAGGCGACCCTCGTATACCTCGATCTCCCCCCGTACCCTGGCCAGCTCGCGCTCCACCTGCAGTATCTCGTTCACGGTCTTGGCCTGGGCCAGGATCTCGAGCAGGCGCTGTTCCTGGCGCTCGGCGTTCCTCTTGCGGGCCTCGAGGTCGTAATACTCCATGGTGACGTCCTGCCCGGTGATCTCCCGGTCCCGCAGCTCTCCCAGGGACCCTATCTCCTCCACGGCCGACTCGAAGAACTCGCTGGGCACCCTCAGGACGAGCCTGCCGCTCTTGTAGCCGCCCTGCCCTTCGGGGCCGGGCTCGTCGGTCCTGAAGGTGGACTGTTGGACGTAACCCCCTACTCCCTTCACGATGGTGATTATCCTGCGGTAGCTCTCGTCAAAGTCCTCGACCTCCAGCCGCAGGAAGGCGTTCCTGATGACCTTCCGCTCGTAAAGGTCAAGGACATCCTCGACCCCCAGGCCCGCCATCTGCATATCGGCCGGCTCCGCCAGCTCCTCCTCCGGAGCCGCCACCTTGGAGTACATAGCTTCGCCGGCATCTCCCACGGCCACCTCGCCGGAGCCCACGTGGGCCGATTCGGGTATCCCCTGTGCCGCGGGGAAGGGGAGGCCGGCGACGGTGAGGTAGGCTCCCACCACCAGCAAGAGGGCGGCCGCTATCGCGGCGAGGCCCCGGTAGCCCCTCAGGACCTTGCGAATTGGCGCCCGCGCCTCCTTCTCCACGGCCCGCATGACCCGCGACCGGAAGCCCTGCGGCACCGGGGCCGGCGGCATGCCCCTGACCATGTCCACCACCGACCCGAGCGCCCTGAGCTCCTCGGCGCATTTATCACAGGCCCTGACGTGTTCCTCCACGCGGGCCCTCTCCTCCTGGCTGAGCTCGTCGTCCAGGTAGGGCGAGAACATCTCCCTTATATCCCGACATTTCATCGTGCTCCCCCCCTTTCATTACCTTTGACGACGCGAGACGCCTCAGGTTCCGCGGAGAGGAGCAGCTCCCTCAACTTGGCGCGGGCCCTGTTGAGCCTCGACTTGACAGTGCCCACGGGACACCCCAGCGCCTCGGCCAGCTCGCCGTAGCTGAGGCCCTCGATATCCCTAAGAAGGACCACTAGCCGGTGGTCGTCGGGCAACAGGCCCAGGGCGCGGTGGACCAGAGCCTCGGCCTCCCTCCGCTCAACGACCTCGGCGGGCCCGGCGGCGGTGTCCGGCACCTCTCTCCGGAGCTGGCCCTGTTCCGTGGTGAGGGGGGCGTCGAGGGACACCTCCCCCCTCCTCCCCCGGCGCCTGAGCTCGTCGAGGCAGACGTTGGACGCCACCCGATAGAGCCAGGTGGAGAAGGAGGCATCTCCCCGAAAGCCGCGCAGGGCTTTGAAGGCGCGCAGGAAGGCCTCCTGGGCCATGTCGGCCCCGTCCTCCGGATCCCCCATCATACGGTAGGCGAGGTTGAATATCCTGTGCTCGTACCTCGCCACCAGCTCCCCGAAGGCATCCGTGTCCCCGCGCTTGGCGCGCATGACCAGCTGTTCATCGGAAATCTCCCTCAGGTTTACCATAGGCATCGCTCCCTCAAGCCTTTGGACGCTCAAAGCTTACAAAGGTTCCAGGCGAGGATCTACCCTGTCTGGGTTAACTTCTAGGGGTCTAGGTGCGGTTCCTCCGGCGCGGTGGAGGTAATTAGAACCTACCGCCAGAGGTGGATGGAGAGCGTGGCGGGGTCGAATTCAACGGTGAGGTCAAAGTACTCGGCCACAGAGTCCAGCGGCACGTAGATCCGGCCCCTGAAGAGGACGTCGTCCAGTCGCCTGTGCCCTACGTAAAGGGCCCCCTCGGTGAGGTCCCAGCGGACCGGCGCGGCGGTGGCCACAACCAACGGGGCCAGCGGGAGATAGGGCCGTCCCTCACGGAAGCGGACGTCGCGGGTGAAGAAGTTGCCGTCCACGTACACGGTGAAGTATTGGATATATACGTTGCCGTGCTCGTCGCCCGCGACCTCCACGTTGAACAGGCGGGCGACCTCCTCCGGGCCTACGTACATCCTCGACTCGATCCTCCGGCCGTGGGCCAGCAGGCCGTTGACGTAGACGCGATTGTCCCGCGGGTTCCAGTAGAGCTGGCCCCCGAGCTCCCGCACGAGGTCGCGCAGGCGCAGGAGCTTTAGCCCGTCAAGGACCTTGACGTCCACGGGGACGGGGTCGCCGTTGATGGTCACCCAGAGGCCCTGACGCCGGGATCGGATCTCGGCGACGCCCTCGGCCTCGGCCCGGGCGAGGATGGCCTCGATCTCCTCGTCGGACCACGCTGAGCCGAACCCTCCCTCCAGCAGGGCCCTCTTCAGGGCATCTGGGGTGTTGGTCCCGCGACGGTATATATCGCGGAAGACGGTGAGCACTGGCCGGCCCTCGTCGTTACGCAGGACGATGGTGTTGTAGACGATATCTATGGGGGTGCCCTTGGGGATGAGGTCGAAGAGCTCAGCTATGTCCTCCGGGTACATCCTGACGCACCCCAGGGAGACGGCGTTGCCGATGGACGACGGGGAGATGGTGCCGTGAATGCCGTATTCGTCCCCATCGATGCCCATCCAGAACCCGCCCAGCGGGTTATCCGGGCCGGGGGGAACTGAGGGGCCTCCTGGAGGGTACCAACCAGGGTCCTTGATCTTGCTGACGATGCGGAAGGACCCGATGGGGGTAGGGTGTTCTGGGGTGCCTATGGCGACCCTGTAGCTCCTGATGAGCTCATTCCCCTCGTAGAGGTAGAGGGAGTACGCCGGGAGGTTTAGCACCAGCCGGAGAGAAGGCCGCTCGTCGAGCTCTACCGCTGCTGCCCGGGATACTGTCAGGGCTACTAGGATGAGGGCAAAAAAAATCCTCCGCATTACCCTGGGCATATGGCGGGTTACCCCCTAGCCGCAGCTATCGCAAGAATCGGTGACAGTATATGCACCCCGCGGGGATTCTATACTTTGACGAGCTTCGGGGCCCAACAGCTTGGCCGCCGCCTGGATGTTCTCGCCTCCTTTGCAATACCCTGCCAGGGTATGATACCTTATATATATGAAAAACTCCTTGGTTGGATGGCCGGAGAGGGTAGAATATACCGAGGAAGCTATAACTCAGGCCACCGCCTACAACACAAAGGAGGGTCGCTATGACGAAGACCAAGTTTCAGCAGTGGGTAGAGAGTTTCCCGTGGGTCGTGAACGAGGACGTACCCTGGGCGCCGCCCAAGGCCCCCAACCAGCGACTGAGGTTCGCGATCGTAACCACCGGAGGGCTGTACACCCGTGAACAGGAGCCCTTCGCCATCAAGAACCGCGACGACGTGGACGAGGGCTTTCGGGTGATACCCTCTGATATCTCGCTCGCTGAGCTCTCCATCGCCCACGAGCACTACGACCACCAGTTCGCCGAGAAGGACATGAACGTAGTCTTCCCCTTGGACCGGTTTCGCGAGCTCCAGGAGGCGGGCGAGATAGGGTCGCTGGCGCCCAGAGCCTACTCGATCTCGGGCTTCATCCCCAAACCGGACAAGATCTACGACACGGCCCGGGAGATCGCCCGGATGATGAAGGAGGACGGCGTGGAGGCCGCCTTCCTGACGCCCGTCTGACCGATATGTAACCAATCCGTTGGATTGGTAAGCAGAGCTGTCGAGGAGGCCGGGATATCCACCGTTACCCTGACCATCATCCCGGAGGTGACCAAGAAGAACGGCGTACCCCGGATCGTGCACAGCCCCTACTCCTTCGGGTCGCCGTGCGGCCGTCCGGGCGACGTAGAGGGCCAGCTCCATGTGATCCGTGAGGCCCTGAAGTTCCTGCAGGAAGCCAATACGCCCGGCGAGCTCCTCACCCTCTCCAGGCGCTAGAGGATGCAGCGTAGGCAGGTAGACGGCACGGTGGTCTTGCTCGCCCTCCCCTGGCGGGCAGGACCATCGATACCGTCGGTCAATGCCCCATCCCCGCCCCAGAGCACATCAGAACATAGGTTCCCCCGCGACAGACCGGCGACGAGAGTTCCTATGGCCTATGAGGAGGCAGCGAGGTGAAAAGGAGAAGGCCGCCCGGCCTGGTGATAGCCTACATGCAGGCGAGGCTACCGGCCAAGCGAGCCCGGCCCGTTCTGGAGAGACAGCGTCTCAGGCTCCGCGACTTCGCCCTCGAATACGGCATAAGGGTCAGCATGTGGTACATGCGCGCCAAGGGGCTATCCCCCCTCCCCACCGTGGAGCAACTGATAGAGGAGGGCAAGGTCTACGCCCTCATAGCCACCGACTGGGACAAGACCAGGGCCTGTGTGGGTCACTGGCCCGACATAGGAAAGCTGTGCGCAGAGCACAGGGTCCGGCGTATCTACCTGAAGGAGGGCGTCGACTTCAGCTACCACGGAGAGCGGCATTTCGCAGAAGGTTGGGAGTTCCCGGTCACGAGGTAACCATCAGTGAGCGATCCGCTTCCCCTACGCCGAGTGGGCCCTCGGCCTCGGCTCAACGGGGAGTCCCGGCCGCTGGGCTCTCTTTTTCCCGAGCGGACCTTTCGGCAGGCGGTAATGTTATGATAATATTTCCCATAGGATATCTTCCCAAATGAGGGGTGTGCGCCTTGGACCTCAATCGCCGGCCGGATGCCGGACTTACATCCTGTGATCGCGCAGGAAAGAAGGAGGGCATAGCACCGGCACTTGTTGCTGGGCGAGGGTTATCCGCGGGCCCCCGAGGTACATCTGAGGGGCCTTTTTCTCTTCATGAGGCCCCGGGGAGGCGGCGCTGAGAGCGGGGACATGATGGTACAGGTGAGCATGGGGGGGAGAGATAGGTGCTGAGCCCCGAGAGTTACGAGGCCCTGAAGAAGCAGGTACGTCGGCGAATGCAGATCGACAAGAGGGTCTTGGATACCCTCCGGGAACAGGTGCGACCACTTCGCTCCGAGGTCCGAAGGATACAACCGAGGAATACCACCGCTTTGTCGCTCGTGGCGACGGATGGCGGGTACCTACGGCTCAGGTTCGACCCCTTCCTCATCCAATTGGTCAGGGTTGTCGACTCCAGCAACAACGAATACTGCCTCGAAGTCATCAGCCCAACTGCCACGGTCGATGAGATAACGGAGAGGCAGTTCGATCCCTCGGGCAAACCGAAAACCGCGCTGGGGGAGATGATGGCGTGCCTCGGAGTGAGAGAGCTGCCTGAGCTCAGCCATATGATTAGGCTGGACGGCGACGGGAATTTCACGAGCCCGAGCTGGGTTCAGGTGTACAGAGAACTAGTCGAATGGGCTATTCTTCTCGCCCTTGTTCGCAAGAAGGACTTCGGGACCGATACGCTCATAATCTACGATGGACTGCTGCGCAGCAAGGTTTTCGCCGGCTACCTGTTCATAAGGTACCGCGAGGCCCTGGAGGAGGCTATTGAGCGACAACGGGTCAAAAACAACCGTCGCATCTACATCGCCGGCCTCGCCAAGTACAGCAAGGTCCTCGCGAGGTATCGCTTGGCCATGACCTTGGAGAAGGTCCTCGGGTGCAGTTACCCGTGTTACGTGGAAGTGCCACGAGAACTCGAGGAGGAGTCCTATAGATGGTCTGAGTATGCCCGCGGCGATGACCGGGTGGTTGAGGGAAGCGAGGGGAACCGGTTCGTAGCCGGCAAGATGTTCTTCGTCAAGTTCGGGGACCGGCCGACCGACCCGATATGGCCGGTAGACGTCCTCATCAGTCAGATAGATGAGGCACCGATCCTGCTGGGTTACATGTTGGCCGATGCCCTGAACGGGTTTCCCGTCCCCTTCTACCCGCTGTGCCTGCAAAGGGCCCATGAGTTCGCGGCCCTCGTGGATTTCGACGCCGAAGTCTTACAGGACATGGTCTTCGAGGGGCTACGCTCATCTTTAGGCCCGGAGGGCCTCGCGCTGGATGCCTTCCGCCTCCAAGAGGGCGACCCGGCGAGCAAGAGATATTGAACAGGGGGTGCGAGACCTTGCCCGTTGGTACCCTTTTCCCCAGAGACCAGATCGTCGGAGTGTTCCGCGGCTTCACCGAGGGCGGGTTGGAGTTCCACGCCGACTTGGTCCTGCCCTACCGCAACGAGTTTCAGAACATACCCATGCACGGCCAGTTCCTGCTCGTACAGCTGGAGACGCCCGACGAAGCGGTGCTGGGAAGGATCACCTCCTTCGCCTCAGAGGGGCGACTGGCATCGGGCGTCGGCGAGGAGTTCAGTATCCGGGCGGTGAGGGACGAACGGCCCGTGCCGGAGGACTTGAGGGAACAGTACCTGCGCTATCGGGTGAACATCCGCGTGCTGGGCGTTCTTCGCCGGAAGGACGCCGGGGAGATCGTCTTCGTGCCGTCGCAGAGACGGCTGCCGCATGTGGGGAGCCCGGTGGCCTTCCCCTCTGACGAGGTCTTGCGAGAGCTCGCCGGCCATAACGACGAGGGCGTGGCCATCGGCTTCTTCGCCCTCGGCGAGTATATCTACGCCGGAACTAACCCCCAGCTGAAGCCCGAGCCGTGGATGCAAGTGATAAGCCCGGAGACCACCGTCAAGTTCGCGGTGGAGAACCTGGTTGCCAGGCGGTCCTTCGTGTTCGCCCGGGCGGGATTTGGGAAGTCGAACCTGAACAAGCTTCTCTTCAGCGAATTGTACAGGGAGACCCCTTGTGTGGAGAAGCGCGGGGGAAAGCAGGTCCCGGTGGGAACCCTCTTATTCGACCCCGAGGGCGAGTACTTCTGGCCGGATGACAAGAACCGTCCGGGGTTGTGCGATGTGCCCCACCTCCGGGACAAGATAGTCGTATTCACCTCCCGCCAGGCCCCGAGCGGCTTCTACCAGTCCTTTGTGGCCGGCGACATAAAGCTCGATATCCGTCGGCTTAGGCCAGCTGACGTGATCTCCATCGCCCTGTCGCCCGAGAAGCAGGAGCAACAGAACGTGAGAAAGCTGCGGGGGCTCGACCAAAATCGCTGGCACCGGTTAGTGAATCTCATCGAGGAACACGGGAACAACGCTGACCTCGGAGAGATCTCCCGGCTGTTGAGCCTGGATACTGAGGGCCGACAAGAGGTAGAGGCCTTGGCCGCGAGAGCCAACATGACCACTATCGTCCGAATGCTGCACGACCGGCACAGCCAGATGATGGATATGCTTCTCAAGGCCCTGTCTCGGGGGAAATTATGCGTTGTGGATATATCTCAGCTTAGAGAGGGGCAGGCCTTGGTCCTAACGGGCCTGATCCTACGCCGGATATTTGACCGAAACCAGGAGGAGTTCACGGCCGCCGAGCCCAGGACCATCCCGACCATTGCGGTGGTCGAGGAAGCACAGACGGTCCTCAACCCCCACGCGACGGGGGCAGAGCCATATATCACCTGGGTGAAGGAGGGGAGAAAGTACGACCTCGGCGCTCTGTTGATCACGCAGCAGCCCGGCAGCATCCCCTCTGAGATCCTGAGCCAGGGCGACAACTGGTTCATCTTTCACCTCCTCTCCTCCGTGGACCTGAACAACGTGAAGAAGGCCAACGCCCATTTCAGCCAAGACATCCTAAGTGCGATCCTAAATGAACCGATACCCGGACAGGGCGTATTCTGGAGCTCCGCCGGGGGGCGCTCATATCCCGTGCCCTTCCGTGCCCTGTCCTTCGAGTCCCGCTATGAGGTGCTCGACCCGGAGTACGAAAGGCCGGCAGTAGAGACCTATGCCCAGGAGCTTAAACGGGAATTTGAGGCCGCCTTGAGAGAGGCCAGCGAGGATGCAGGCCTGGGGGAAAGCGGTGATTATCGGGAGAGGGAACAGCAGCCCGACGCGCTTGAGGCGTACGAGCAAAAGGCCATTCGCAGGCTCAAAGAGGACACCGAGATCCTGGAGCGCATTCGGGGTGACGGCTATCCTTACGGCGGCCTCAAGGCGAAGCTCAGGGAGTACTTGCCGGCGACCCTCGATGACCGAGACGAGGTCGCATATCACCTCGTCCCCAAGGCCCTCGATCAGATCTTCGGGGAACAGGACAAGGCCTGGCACTCCTTCAGGGCCCCGACCGGGGCGACGTGGGTGAAGACCGGCCCGAGACCTGGGGACGAGAAGGTGGGCTGAGAGATGGCGTCGAGGAAGTACAGCACCAATCTCAATGCCATCTGCGCCTATTTCACCATGTTCCCCCTGGAATTCCCCCTCGGGTACCTGCGCAGACACGCTCAGGAGTCGGAATGGGTGCTGGACCCCTTTTGCGGCAGGGGGACGACCAATTTCGCCGCCAGACTGCTGGGCTTGCCTTCGGTGGGCATCGACAGCAGCCCCATTGCCGTGGCGTTGTCCCGGGCCAAGATGGTGAGCCCGACCGTCGAAGAGATCATGTCCGCCGCAGAACAGATCCTCCATGAGGTCGGCGAACCCGCAGAGGTCCCAAGGGGGGAGTTCTGGGAGCTCGCCTACCATGAAAGCGTGCTCAAGGACCTCTGCCGCCTACGGGAGGGGCTGCTCCGGGATTCCGAATCGGAGGCGAGGGTAGCCTTGCGGGCAATCCTGTTGGGGGCTCTGCACGGCCCGAGGACCAAGTCCCCCTCATACCTCTCGAATCAGGCGCCCAGGACCTATGCGCCGAAACCAGACTATTCGGTGCGTTACTGGCGAAGGCACGGCCTCTTTCCCAGGAGAGTAGATGTCCTGAAGGTCATCGAAAGGCGGGCGCAAAGGTACTACGGCGCCCCCGTGCCCCGCACACCCGGTTATGTATTCTTAGGGGACAGCCGCGAGGAGGAGCTTTTCTCGAAGCTCAAGGCGGTCCTCGCAGGGCACCGGGCGGGTTTCTCCAGAGTCGTTACCTCGCCCCCTTACTATGGACTGAGGACCTACATCCCCGATCAGTGGTTGCGAAATTGGTTCTTAGGCGGGCCCCCAAAGGTCGACTACTCGACGGAAGGACAGATGGCCCACTCAAGCCCAGAGGCCTTCGTCGGTCAATTGAATAGGGTGTGGCGCAACGTCGGAGAACTATGTGCTCCCAAAGCGACTCTGGTGACCAGGTTCGGGAGTATCAACGACAGGAAAGTCGACGCTCACGAGCTCATAAGGGCATCCTTCAAGGACAGCGGTTGGAGGATTACTACCATCAGGAGCGCCGGGACGGCGCAGAGGGGGAAGCGCCAGGCGGAGAGCTTCTTCCGGAGGCTCAGCGAACCCAATGAGGAGGTAGATGTCTACGCTGTATGGTGCGGATAGCCGCCGGGGGTTTTCCACCCCGGCGAGCGCCCTGGGGCTTTTGAGAACTAGTCCCTGGTGAGGATTGAGTTGATTAGGTTTAGAGTTGAAAAAGAGCCTCCTGAGACGATGGAAATCAACGACCTCCCGGTGAAGAGCCTTCGATCTATCTCCTCGGGGGTGAGACCCTCTTCGGACAAACGCAGGACCTTCTCGGCGGTCTCTTCCCAGTACAGTATCTTCTCCTGCAGCTTTTCCGCTGCTCCCTCCAAGGCTCCATTGAAACTGCAAAAGAGCACATCTGGTTTTAGGGCAAGAACTGTCTTTAGTGACTTTAAGCTCTCCCAAAATCTCTCTCCGCGCATCAGGAGCCTCTGCCTGCTGCCTAAGAATAAATCCCCGGCGAACAGATATCTCCTGTCCGGTTCGAAAAAACAGAGGTGTTCTGGGCTGTGGCCCGGGGTAGATATCGCCTTCAGGTGGATGTCCCCCAAGAGAACCTCTCCCAGCAGCGCTTCCACTTCCCCGGCGGGCGGTGTAGCCCAGGTGATTTTGCGGTATAGTTCCATCTTCAGCCTCTGAGGCGCCCTCACATAGGGTATGCCCTCGGCGTCCATGTAGACTGGGATGTTCTTTCGATTAAAGAACCACACGTTACCGCAATGATCCTCATGAGCGTGGGTCAAGACCACTCTCTCAACAGGGTATTCTCCCATCAGCTGTGAGAATTCGCGTTGACAAGAATAGCATCCGGTATCAATTAGTGTCCCTTGGTAATAAAAGCAGTGGACCGGATACAATACCTTGCCGGCGATGGTCCTCCCCATCCTTATTATCTTTACGCCTTCATACTCTCTGACCTTGATCATCGCAGTCGGCCACGTCCAGATTCTTGTTGCTCTCTGATTATGTTAGACAGCCTCTGAGCTGCTCATCTTAGCCGGCCTGGAAAACTCACCTGCGGGGTTGTATGAGGCATAGACTCGGTTGGAAGTTGGAAGACGTCGAATCCTACAGGTCAGGCGGGCGTGAGTGCAAGAGCGTCTTGAGAGCTCAATACGAGAAAGGGCGTGCCCATCGTCACACCCTCGGAATTCGTAATTCACCTGGGCGAGGCCCATCAGGCTCCTGACTGCGGCCCACCGGCCTACCAGCGAGCCTCGCCGCCGTACCCGTCCTTCTGGAAGAAGCCCTTCGCCGGCTCGGCGAAGGGTTCGGGCACCGCTTCGTAAACCCTTGATATAACTCGTGTGCCGAAGGTGGGAGTCGAACCCACACGGGACCAAGCCCACGCGATTTTGAGTCGCGCGCGTCTGCCAGTTCCGCCACTTCGGCTCTACGACATCATGATAACTTGACCACGAGCTTTCGTCAAGCGAATTAGTCGCCCAATGACGATAAACCGTGCGCGGGGCAATTTGATTCAGCGGTCGGACACTCCGGCTCGTGGAGACCACTGGGGATTAGACCCCTATGGCCGGCAGCCGACGTCTTCAGAGGTCCCCAGGCTCCTCTTCGGCCTGCCCTCGCCGGCGGTAGACGATGCGCGACAGCAGGATGCTGAGCTCAAAGAGGCCCATGAGCGGCACCGCCATCATGATCTGGGAGATCACGTCGGGGGGGGTCAGGAAGGCGGCGATAACCACCACTATCAACAGCGCATATTTCCTATTCCGAATTAAAAACCGCGGCGTGATGATGCCTAAGAAGGTCAGCACTACTACCACTAAGGGGAGCTCGAAGATCATCCCAAAGGGGATCACCAGGCCGGTCACGAAGGAAACGTAGCTGTCGACGGAGATGAAGGGCCTCAGGCTCTCAGAGGTAAACCCCAAGAAGAAGCGGTAGACGAAGGGAACGATGACGAAGAAGCCGAAGGCGGCCCCGGCGGCGAAGAACAGGAGCCCGGCGGGGAGAAAGACATAGAGGATCCTCCTCTCCAGGCGGGTGAGGCCCGGGGTCACAAAGGCCACTAACTGATAAAGGATCATCGGCGAGGACAAGATCAGGCCCATCCAGAGGGACAACCTCACGTGGACGAAGAATCCCTCAGAGGGCCTCATCATGACCAGATTGCCCACCGGCCTGGTGAGTATCTCCAGGGCGTCGTCGGCGAAGGAGAAGGAAACCACCACGGCTGTAAAGAGGGCGACGGCAGCCCAGATGAGGCGCCGCCGGAGTTCCTCTAGATGCTCGTAAATGCTCATCTCCGCATCACGGTTGCCCTTGTCCACGCGCGCCGTCACCCTCCCCGACCGTGCAGCTCCCCCCGGGGAATGTCCCGTCTACTCATCCTTTTTCTTCGCATCCACCTGCTTGGTCGCCTGGTCCTTCTTCGAGTCCTCATCGGCGAGCTCCGCGGACAGCTTCCTGGTCGCGTTTCTGAACTCGCGGATGCCGTTCCCGAGCGCCTTGCCTATCTCAGGCAGCTTCCTGGGCCCAAAGATAATCAGGGCCAGGATCAGGATCAGAATGAGCTCGGGAACCCCTATGCTCCTGAAGGGCACGGTCATCCCTCCTCCCTTGAAGCCACTGGTCTCTGCCTCAACGGGTCAGTTAACCACGCCGAGGCACCGACCTAGCACTCTGCTGGCGCGTGTTGTACCGTCCGTGTCATTATCCCTCTTCGCCGCTATAGTTAATCTTCCACAAACCCTCATGAACTCCCTTTCGGATTGTTAATCTTATCACATTGTCTTTCTTAACCTGTCGCCTCAAGGCGGACCGCGGGGCACTACCCTTACGCCCCCGCCCGAAGAGGCACCGGGAGCGGCCCTCTCAACCCGAAGGACCCTCCCCTCCTTGCCGAGACGATAGAGGACGGTACACCCCGCATCCCCCTTGACTGGAGCTGCAGAGCGGTGATATAATACTAGTGCACTAAGAGACTAGTGCACTAGTGCAGCAGTGATAAGGGGAGGGCGCTATGCGGGGCGTGAAGATCGACTTCGACGCGGCCAAACCAATCTACCAACAGATCATGGACGGGTTGTGCCGCGCCGTGGCTCGCGGCGAACTGCGCCCGGGCGACAAGGTGCCGTCACAGCGCGACATGGCCCTCACCTTGAGGGTCAACCCCAACACGGTACAGCGGGCCTACCGCGAGATGGAGCGGGAGGGCCTCCTGGAGACCGCGCGCGGGTGGGGGACTTTCATTACCCGGGACCGCTCGCTTCTCGAGGGCATCAGGCGCAGACTGGCAGAGGAGGCCGTGACCGCCTTCGTCGACGAGCTCGAGGCCCTGGGCCTGGAGCGAGAGGAGATGATGGAGCTCCTGCGGTCGCGGCTGGAGTCAGAAAGGAGGATAAGAGATGACCACGGAGCCGAGGGAGAGGAAACCCCTGGGCCGTGAAGTGACTGACCAGGCCGAGGGCGCCCCGCCGGCGGTGAACGCACTGGAAGACCTTCCGCTGGTGAAGCTAGAGGGCGTCTTGAAGAGGTTCGGCTCCACGACCGCTCTCCGCGGTGTGAGTCTCTCCGTGGACCGCGGCAGCGTACTCGGGCTGCTAGGCCCTAACGGCAGCGGCAAGTCTACGCTCCTCAAGACCCTAGTCGGGCTTTACCACCCAGAGGAAGGACGGGTTCTCATTGGGGGCGTGCCACCGTCGGGAGCCACGCGAGCCATCACGGCCTACGTCCCCGAGGAGGACCATCTCTACGATTGGATGTCGGTGGGTGGAATGCTGGACTTCGTGAGCCGCTTTTACGACGACTGGGACGCCGTAAAGGCCCGGGAACTGCTCGACTTCATGGGGCTTGACCGCTCAGCGAGGGTCGGCTCTCTGTCCAAGGGAATGAGGGGCAGGTTGCGCCTTATACTGGCCATGGCTCGCGCGGCGGACCTCGTGCTGCTCGATGAACCCTTGGCGGGCCTCGATCTCCCCTCTCGTGCCCGCATCCTGGAGACCATCATCGGCGAATACCGTGCCGGCGACCAGACGATCATCCTCTCCACCCACGAGGTGGCGGAGGTGGAGACCGTGTTCGACCGAGTGGTCTTGCTCCAGGAGGGCCGGGTCGTCCTGGACGAGGAGGCCGAAGACCTGCGCCGAAAGCGCGGCAAGTCCGTGGAGGCGCTGATGAAGGAGGTTTTCGCATGAGGCTTCAGTTCCAGGGCAGTGGATTACGTCGCCTCTTACGGTACGGCTGGGCGCTCTACGTAAAGGACCTAGCGATGGAGCGCGGGCAGTTGGCCGCCCTATCCGGCCTGGTGATCCTGTGGCAGTTGTTCTTGATATCGGGCCTGAGCCACGAGTGGCGGATGCCAGAACCCGAGGAGATGCTCGGTGTGGGCGTTATCGTCCCGGGGCTGCTCCTCCCCTTCTGGACGGTGTTCAGCGCCTACAACGGCCTGCGCACCGAGTGGGCGGGGCGGCACAGCCAGCTCCTGCTGTCCCTGCCCGTGCCCAGGTGCACGCTGCTTGTGGTTAAGCTCGCGGTTGTGATGACGGGGGCAACCCTTCTCTCGGCCGTTACGGTGCTCGGAGCGGCGCTCATCTTCCGGCCCAATCCCTACGTCGTGGTCGGCCTGGTGGGTCAGGAGGAACTGGTTCCGCTTGGCGCCCTGCTGGCGCAGGGCCTGAAGATCTACCTGCTCTTCTGGCTGGGCTTGCTGGCCGGGGCGGCCGCAACGCAGTTCGCCTATCTCGTCGGCCGGCTCCTCCCCCGCCGAGCGTGGCTACTCAACGCCCTGGCCTTCATCGGCGGGCTGTGGCTCATGCTCCGGTTCGGGACTCTGGTCGGCGCTTTCTCAGCCCATCCCGATGCCCCGTGGCCCAGGATGACCATCGTGTGGTGGCAGCTCGCTAACGATTTCCTGCAGGTCCTGCACCTGGGCATCAACCTGGCCCCGATTGGGGCCGCGCTGATAGTGGCCCTGGGCCTCTTCCTGTTCGGCTGTTGGTTGCTCGATAGACTGGTGGATGCCTAAAGGTCCGGGAGGGACGGAGAGATGATAAGACGCACGGTGGTTATAGCGGTGGTGGCGGTGCTCGGCGCAATGGCCCTCTTCGACTTCGCCTTTCACGGAGAACGGGTTATCGCCGACTTCCTGGAGACCCTTCCCTCAGGCTCCCTCTGGGAAGGCCGACACATCGCAGTTGGGGCTCCTAGGGCCGAAGGGTCCGGAACACTGGTGGAGGATGTGGCCGAGGTAAACGCCCTAGTGCTGATAAGCGATCGCGGTGACGTAAGCGTAACCGGGGTCAGCGGCGATCAGATCAGGGTGGACTACGACCTGACCGTGTACGCCGAGACGCCGGCTCTGGCTGAGGAGTACCTGGAGGATTTGTCGGTGGTGGCAGTAGAGGAAGAGGGGTCGTTGAGACTGAGGGTGCGTGCGCCCGAGGTCAGGCCCCCGGGTATCCTCGAGGTAGAAGTTGATTACTGGGTACGGGCGCCTCGTCATCTAGCCCTGGTGGCGGTCACCCGAGAGGGTTCTGCCGAGGTCAGCGGTCTTACCCCTAAGACGACTTTAAGACCCCAAGAGGAAATCAAAGGACTCTGGACCACCGCCTACTCGAGCTCAATGCCTACGTTACACGTCCTCGTATCGGTCCACGGCGGCACCTTGAGGGTCTCGGACGTCGACGGAGAAATGCTGGCCATCATCCGGGGCCAGTCGGCCCTCCTCGAGGATATTCACGGCCCCCTTTGGGTACAGTCCGTCGGCGCCGACGTCAGGCTCAGTCAGATTACGGGCGACCTCTGGGCGAAGGTCCTCTTCGAGGACCTGTGGCTCGTCGATATAACGGGTGAGGTGACGGTCGAGGCGGAGATGGCCGATGTGCGGGCCGAGGGGATCGACGGTGACCTCGACTTTCGCGTCCTCGACGGCGATGTGAGCGTCTGGGGCCTGAGGTCTGGCGCGCAGCTTGAGGTGTGGTCGGGGGACATCGAGGTCTTCCTGCCAAGCGGGCCTCAGGGCTTCCAGTTGAGCGCCGCGGCCGAGGGAGGGGATGTGGAGGTGCGTGCCCTTCCCCTCGAGGTGCACAGCAGACAGGACGAGGAGTGGGTATCGGGCACCTTAGGTGATGGCAGGCACTCTGTAATCCTGCGAACCCTCATGGGCGGCGACATCATCTTGCGGGGAGACGGGGGCTTTGTAGTGGAGGCGGTGGGTGATTAGGCCGCTTCTCCTCTAACCATCGGTCTTGGACCTTACGCATGGCCGGCGTCTGCCGGCCATGTTTTTGGCCCCTCATGGCTCATCCTCCGCCAGTTCCAAGCGGTTAACCTCGCAATAGCGACTGGCCACCTAGCCCGACACTGCGGGCTGTCCACCCATGTCATAGGACCATCCGCTCGTCCAGGAACTGTCACAGAAGGTTAACCTGCCGGCCGCAAAGGTGGCCCCCCAGTACATCTTATCCATCGAGTTTCGGCGTTGGTGATAGGGGCGCCCCTTTCGTAATGCCTCCCTGAGGCCACAACGGTCGCTCCAGGGTGAGCTCGTTACCTCTTTAAGCACATATATCCAAGCCCCCATCTCCCTTCTCTGGCAGGGAGCACAGGCTCTCCCTTTGAGAACTGCAGCGGTCAAGCGCGGTTACCTCGCCGGAAACCAGAGTAAGTGAAAGGAGCAACTAGCAGTAGCTACTGCGACCGCTCACGTGAAAAAAGGCCACGCTCCCCCCGCTCTCTGACCCATGTGTACCAAGATCATCTCTGCGTGCGTTGAGGCCTACTGGGCCCGCGTCTTCACTCCGATATTCGGCCCACGGAGAGAGGGCAGCGGTTCAGTTCCTATGGAAGGGACAAATGACCCAACTCAATGGGACAGATGTCCTTTTGTGAGCCCAATCACAAGCTTCTGGGGTGAGCCTGCATAATTATTTCCAGGTGGGTGGGGATTTCTGCCATGCCAGTCACGGGGGGTGATAGTGGCTCTGGGTTCTACCATCTAGAAAGAGGACTATCCAACACTAAGCCAAAGGAGGGAAGTGGAATGAGAGGTCGTATTATCTTGCTGGTTGTGTTGGCCATTCTTCTTCCGGCGGCCCTGGTCGTGGCCAACAACGCACCGGTTACCGTTCAGATCGACGGCCAGCAACTGGAAACTGATCCCGCCCCGGTTATTGTGGGCAACAGCACCCTTATCCCCCTACGCCCCATATTCGAAGCCCTGGGAGCCGAGGTGGAATGGGATCAGGACACCCGTACCGTCACCGCTACAAGGGGCGACATTACCGTAAAGCTATCTATTGGTAGCGCTCGCGCTTCGGTGAATGGGGTCGAAGTTACACTGGACGTGCCGGCTCAGATCAAGGAGGACACCACCTTCGTGCCCCTGCGTTTCGTCAGCCAGGCTCTCGGCGCGTCTGTCGACTGGGACGCCAGCTGCCGCGTTATCATCAGCACCTCCGGTGAAGAGGTCCTAGACCGAGCGAGTGCACTGGGCTGTGCCGGCTCCGACACCTGCCTCAAATGCCACGAAGCGGTGTACAATGACTTCCGCGTATCTGGTCACGGCTACAAGCTCATGCCTGCGCAAGAGGCCAAGACCCGCCCCATCCCCCTTCCCAAGGGATACACCTGGGACGACATAAGTTAGGTCATCGGCGGTTTCGGCTGGAAGGCCAGGTACGTGAACAATGAGGGTTACATCATCACCACGGACAAGTCGGGACAGCCGATGCCCACCCAGTATAATCTGGCCACCGGAGAGTGGGTGGACTATCACCCGGGCGAGAAGAAACCCTATAACTGTGGAAAATGCCACACCACCGGCTACTCCGAGGATGGGCACCAGGACGGCCGCGAGGGCATCGTAGGGACCTGGGCCCTACCGGGCATCCAGTGGGAGCGGTGCCACGGACCTGCCGCCGACCATATCGCCGCCGGCGGTGACCCGAGCCTGGTCGAGGTCAATACGTCCGCTGAACTGTGCGGTCAGTGTCACATCCGCCGCGAGGCCACTGAGATCCCGGCCAAGGGCGGCTTCATCAGACATCACGAGCAGTTCAACGAGCTCCTCGCCAGCCCGCACGCAGACTTCGACTGCGTCACGTGCCACGATCCCCACAAGAAAGCTGAGTTCTCCATAAAGCTCAATTGCTCCCCTTGTCACTCCTCTGTCGTCGCGGCCTTCGAGGGCAGCACCATGCAGAAGGTCGGCATGAAATGCACGGACTGCCATATGCCCGCCGCCAGCAAATCGGCGGTTAAGTTCGGGCCCTACCAGGGAGATGTCGCCACCCATCTCTTCAGGATCAACACGGACCCGACCGCATCCATGTTCACCGACGACGGCGCCTTCGCCAAGGACTTCGTCACCCTGGACTTCGCCTGTCTGAGCTGCCACAAGGATAAGGACATCAACTGGGCCGCGGAACGGGCCAGCGGCATTCACAGCCTCGGTAAGTAAAGGGTTAGACGTATACAGGGGCCTCGCCGTCGGGCGGGGCCCCTCTAATTCTCCCCCACCGCCTTCCCCGAAGCGGGGACGTCGGACGAGGCCTCCGAGGGCAGGAAATAGGTGAGGGCCAGCGAGACGACGAGCAGCAGCAGGTTGACCTCCAGGGCGCGGGGAAGGCCCATGATGTCGGCCAGCACGCCCGTCAAGGCCGACCCCAGGCCCGCTATGCCGAAGCTCATCCCGAGCATTACCCCCGAGGCCATGGTGGCGTTGGAAGGCACCAGGGACTGGCCGATGACCACCCCGATGGGCGTGGAGGAGGAGATGAAGGCGTTGCCGAGGATCAGCAGGAGGGGCACCAGCAGCCCCCCCACGTAGAAGGAACCCAGGAGGCACAAGCCGCCCAGGACACAGGTGGCCATCAGGTAACGCCTCCTGTCGGTGCGGTCGGAGGCTATCCCTCCCAGCAGGACCCCCAGGCTCCCGGCGAGGATATAGGCCGAGAGCACCCGCCCGCCGTAGATCTCGGAGTAGCCCAAGTGGAGGAAATACATCACCATGAAGGTGTTGTAGCTCCACGTTGCCCCGAGCCTGAGCCCCAGGGCCAGGCTGAGGTGCAATAGGCGAGCCATATCCCGCAGGCGAGGGAGCTCGCGGCTGCCAGATGACTCGCCGGCGGCCGGAGCCCGGTGAACTCCCAGGAGGACCATGAGCAGGGAGACGATGATCCCGGGCGGCGCCAGGACCAGGAGGGCCTTGAGCCCGTAAGCGGCCACCAGGGGGACCGCCAACAGGGGCGGCAGGGTTGCTCCGATGGTGCCGCCGGTTATGTACATGGACATGGCCGTCCCCTTCCGCCGGCCGCTGTTGGCGGCCACGGCCACCGACCCCAGGGGATGGTAGACCGCTGAGCCCACGCCGGCCAGGGATACGATGGCCGCCAGGGCCCAGTAGGAGCCGGCCAGGCCGAGGGAACTGGCGAGGATGGCCACCCACATCACGGCTACGGGAAGGGGCCAGAACCTGCGGTAGCCGTCGAGGAGGTACCCGAAGACGGGCTGGGACCAAGAGGAGAAGATGGACACAACGGTCACCAGCACGCCCGTCATGCTCATGCTGAGCCCGAACTCACGTGCTACGAAGGGAAGCACCGGAGGTAGGACCGTGGCGTAGAAGTCGACGAAGAAATGCCCGGCTGTGACCGTGGCTATACGACCCCACCGAGTCTCCTGCTGCATAACATCTCCCTCTACTGATGCCAGATGGAGGAAATATATTCTCTAGAGCTGACCGAATTCCTTCAGGCCCAGACCCTCTCCCGCAGTACATGCTCCAGGTGGGCCAGGGTGAAGCACTCGAACATCCGACAGGAGCGGCAGAATTGCTCCACCGCCGGGAGCTCATCCCATTCGGCCCTGGGCACGGGGTTCAGCCACAGGATCTCCCTCACCCTCCGGCGGATGGCCCCCAGATGGGATGCGGCCTCCTTCGCCCCCAGGGTCTTGGCGTCGCTCACGATTATCATGAAGGTGTTGGGTGTGAGCAGGTGCTGGTGCTCCTTGCGGAAGCGGCTGAGGGCCCTTCGCAGGTCCGTCCCCTGCCCCCATTGGCCGCTGGCCTCGAGGAGCCTCTTCACCGTCTCCTCAAAGGACCTTCTCCGCCACAGGTGGGGGGTGATCCTCTCCAGGTCCTCGCTGAAGATGAAGCTCTCAATCCTGTCCGCGACGCTGGTCAGGCCGTAGACGAACTGGAGGACGAACCCCGCGTACTTGCTCATGGACCCAGAGACGTCGCAGATGAGGATGATGCGGGGTTTTTGGACGCTGCGCCTGCGGTACTTGAGCTTGATGGGAACGCCGCCGAACTGGATATTCGCCCGGACGGTGCGGCGGATGTCCACGCTCTTCCTCCTGGCGCTCCGCTTGTACCGGCGGGAGATACGTCCGGCCAGCTGACGGGTGAGCCTCTCCACGAGGACCAGGGTCCGCTTGAGCTCGTCGCCCGATATGTCCATGAGATCCCTGTATAGCAGCGACCCACCGGTTCCAGCGCCGTCCACGAGGGCGTCGACCACGGCGTCTAGGACCTCGTCTCCCGTGGGCCGGAGGTCGTGGTAGGGCTTCGGGCCGTGCATCATCTCACGCCGCCGTCGGCTGAGATGTCCCTTAACTATGTTCTCTATGATGGGGCGGAAGGAGGCGTCGACCTTGATGCCGGAAGAGCTCCTCTCCAGGAACTCCTTGAGCCGATCCTGCTCCGACGGGGTCAGGGCGATGTACGTCTCGAGCTCCCGCTCGTCGATGTCCAGGCTCTCACCCTGAAAGCGGAGCTCCTCCCGCGCCAGGCTGATCATGCGCTCCCTCTCCTCCCGGGCGCGCCTGTACCGGCCCTCCATGAACCGCCGGTGCTCCGGAGGCGAGAAGAACAGCCGAAAGGCCGCCTCGAACAGCGGCATATCCTCCGCCTTCTTCACCAGCGTGGCGCACAGGAGGAGCTCGAACTGGTCGCGGTCCAGGTTATCGATGTGGGCCGTGCCGGCCAAGGCCTCCATGACCTCGCTGGTGCTGATGCGCATACCGAGCCGCCGCAGCACCCCGGCGAACCTCACCACCGCGGCCTCCAGCGACCTCTCACCGTCCCGGGCCCTATTGACCTCAACCAGGACTTTCTCCGGAGACGTCACATCCAACCCTCCTACGTGCCCTCGGCTTCTCGACCGGTGCCGGATGCAGTCCTCATCCCTCGGCCGTCGCCAGGCGGGCCAGGTTCTCCGCCCCGATCTCCTTGAAGAAGGCCTCGATATCGTCCTTGTTCTTCAAGAACAGGTTGATGGTGTCCTCTATGACCTTGGGCTCCAATCTCTCCACGTCCATGGCCACCAGGGCCCTGGCCCAGTCCAACGTCTCGGCTATGGAGGGCTTCTTCCTCATGTCGGGGAGCTCCCTCACGTGGTGGATGGCCCGTGCTAGCTGCCTGCGCAGGACCTCTCCGACCTCGGGGACCTTGGCCCGGATTATCTCGACCTCCCTCTCCACCGAGGGGAAGTCGATGTACAGGTAGATGCAGCGGCGTTTGAGCCCGTCGGAGAGCTCCCGGCTGCGGTTGCTGGTGAGCACGACTATGGGTATCTGCCGGGCCGTAACCGTGCCGAGCTCAGGGATCGAGACCTGGAAATCGGAGAGGACCTCGAAGAGGAAGGCCTCGAACTCGGCGTCGGTCTTGTCGACCTCGTCTATGAGCAGGACGGGCCTCTTCTCCGCCAAGAGAGCCTTGAGCAGGGGCCTGGTGAGCAGGTACTCCTCGGAGAACAGGTCCTGCTCTACCTCCTCGGGGTCCAGCCGGTCCTTGGTGATCTGTATCTTGAGCAGTTGCCTTTGATAGTTCCACTCGTAGAGCGCCCGGTTCTCGTCAAGCCCCTCGTAGCACTGCAGCCTGATGAGCTCGGCTGAGAAGACCCGGGCGAGCACCTTGGCGATCTCGGTCTTCCCGACGCCGGGCTCGCCCTCTATGAGCAGCGGCTTACCCAGCTGCAAAGCCAGGTAGACCGGCACCAGGATGTTCTCCCCCGCGATGTACCCGTCCTTGGCGAAGGCCTCGCGGAGGGCCTCCAAAGTGAGCTTGTCGTAATCCAATGGCAATGTTACTCCCTCCCGGTACCATTGTACCATAGGACCATCCGGCCACAGCAGTGGTCGCCGTCACACCCGCGTGTCATCTGAATCTTCGCCCAATTCCATTTTGTGAAGGAAATCCGCAATAGGCACAGAATATGGGGGCAGTGGAGGGACTAATGGGGTGCTCGCTTCAGGATCGTCCCCTCCCTTGGCAAAGGAGGTATTACCCGTGCCCACGAGGGAAATCTATTGGAACATAGCCGGAGAGCTGCTTCTGTATCTGTTCATGCTGGCGATGCTCGTCGCCGTGGCCTACGGCCTCTACGGGAAGTATCGCCTGTGGCGGTTGGGCCGGCCCGAGAACCGCACCGACCATCTCTGGACCAGGCTGGTCTCCGTCCTCACCTACGGCTTCGGCCACGGGCGCATCCTGCGGGAGAGCTTCCCCGGCCTCATGCACCTGTTCATCTTCTGGGGCTTCTTCGTCCTGTTCATTGGGACCCTGATCGTGGCCGCCCAGGCCGACTTCGAGCTCGAGATCCTCTACAATACCTTCTACCTCTGGTTCTCGCTGATCCTGGATATCTTCGGGCTCGTGGCCATCGTCGGCACGCTCATGGCCCTCTATCGCAGGTACGTCCTGAGGCCGGACTACCTGGACAACCGGCCCGATGACGCGTGGGCCCTGGCCCTGATCCTGGTAGTCCTCCTGACCGGCTACTTCGTCGAGGGCCTTCGTATCGCCGCCACCAACCCGCCTTGGGCGGGCTGGTCGCCCGTGGGGCTGGCCTTCGCCCGGCTCTTCGAGGCGCTCGGCCTGGAGGAGCCCCTGTTGAGGGCCTTCCATAGGTTCCTCTGGTGGGGACACATGCTGATCGCCTTCGGCCTCCTGGCCCTCCTCCCCTATACCAAGCTGCTTCACATCCTAACGTCGCCGCTGAACCAGTTCTTCAGGAATCTCGGACACCCCGGGGCGCTGACGGCCCTCGACCTCTACGACGAGGAGGCGGAGAGCTTCGGGGTGGCCAACATAGAGGATTTCACCTGGAAACAGCTCTTCGACGGCGACGCCTGTACGCGGTGCGGCAGGTGCCAGGACAACTGCCCCGCCTACCTCTCGGAGAAACCGCTGAGCCCCAAGGCGCTGACCCAGGACCTCAAGGACCACCTCGCCGCGGTGGGCCCCTCGCTCCTCCAGGCCAGGAGAGAGGGCAAGGACCTCCTGGAGGTAGACAGGCCCAGCCTGGTGGGAGAAGTGGTCAGCGAGGACGCCCTCTGGTCCTGCACCACCTGCCGCTCCTGTGAGGAGCAATGCCCGGTCTTCGTGGAACACGTGGGCAAGATAGTGGATATGCGGCGGAACCTGGTCCTCATGGAGAGCAGGTTCCCCTCTGAGCTCACGCGGGTCTTCAAGAACATGGAGGTCAACGGTAACCCCTGGGGCGTAGGCTGGGCGGACCGGGCCGACTGGGCGGAGGGGCTCGAGGTGCCCGTCCTGTCCGACGTCGGCGAGGCGGAGTACCTCTACTGGGTGGGCTGCGCGGGCTCCCTGGACGACCGCAACAAGAAGGTGTCCGCGGCCATGGTGGAGATCCTGCGCAGGGCCGGGGTGGACTTCGCCATCCTCGGCACGGAGGAGAAGTGTTGCGGCGATGCCGCCCGGCGCAGCGGCAACGAGTACCTCTTCCAGATGCTGGCCGAGGAAAACGTGAACACCCTCAAGGAACACGGCGTGAAGAAGATAATCACGGCCTGTCCCCACTGCTTCAATACCCTGAAGAACGAGTACCCCCAGTTCGGCGGGTCCTTCGAGGTCATCCATCATACCACCTTCATCGCCGATCTCATCGCCGACGGCCGCCTCAGGCCGACCAAACCCCTCGCCCAGAGGGTCGCCTACCACGATTCCTGCTACCTGGGCCGGTACAACGACATCTACGAGGCGCCCAGAGAGGTTGTGCGGAGGGCCGGCGGCAGCCTGGTGGAGATGGACCGCAGCCGGTACAAGAGCTTCTGCTGCGGGGCCGGCGGCGGCCGGATGTGGATGGAGGAGACCCTGGGGCAGAAGATAAACGAGCTGCGTACCGCAGAGGCGCTGGCCAAGGAACCTGAGGTGATATGCACGGCCTGCCCCTTCTGTCTAACCATGTTCGACGACGGGGTCAAGGCCCACGAGGCCGCCGAGCGCGTGAGGACCCTGGACCTCGCGGAGATAGTGAGGGATGTGTTATAAACCGCAGGAGGCGAGGGCCCCGGGCGAGATCGTCCGGGGCCCTGTTTATGCCCGATCAGAGCCGCCCCAAGGCATAGGCCCGCGGGCCCGGGGTAATCCTAATCAGGAGCGGGAGACACGGGGGCGCATCACCGCCCCCTCCCCGGCATAATCTCTCCTTGGTTGGGGGGAAAGACAAGATGGCCACCAAGGGGCGCAGGCCGACGTCAAGCACCACGCTGGCCGCGGTGTACATCGGCACCGTAATAGGGGCCGGGTTCGCCTCGGGCCAGGAGGTCCTCCAGTTCTTCGCCCTCCTGGGCCCGCTGGGCTTTCTGGCCCTGGCCGTGGCCACGGCCGTCCTGGCCCTCTTCGGTTACCTGGTGCTGGCGGCCGGCCACACCCTCCGGGCCCAGTCCTACGGGCCCGTGCTCCTACACGTGGCCGGGCCCTTGGTCGGCCGGATCATCGATGTGATCATAACCTTTTTCCTCTTCGGGGGATTGGCGGCCATGCTGGCGGGGGCGGGGGCCACCCTGAACCAGGAGTTCGGCCTCCCGCTGGAGGCCGGCCTCCTGGGCATGGGGATCCTGACCGCCCTCACGGTCCTCGCCGGGATACACGGCGTGATCACGGCGGTGAGCGTCGTGGTGCCGCTGCTCCTCGGCGGCGTGTTGGTGGTGAGCGCCGGGACCCTCCTGGGCCACCCCGTGGACCTGAGTTTCTCACGGCCCCAGGAGGCGGCCGTGCCCAACTGGTTCCTCTCCGGCGTCACCTACGGCTCCTACAACCTCATCCTCTCCACCTCGGTCCTGGCCCCGGTAGCCAGGTTAGCCCGACGACCCTCCCTCCTGCCGGGCGCGCTGCTCGGCGGCGTGGGCCTGGGGTTGAGCGCGCTGGCGGTGAACCTCACCATCCTGGCCCACGTTCCGGAGGCGGCGGCGACGGAGGTGCCCATGCTCTTCGCGGCCGACAGGTTATCGCCCCTCATCGGCCTCGCCTACACCGCCGTGCTCCTGGCCGAGGTGTACACCACGGCCGTGGGGAGCCTCTTCGGCTTCGTGAGCCGCACCGTCGGCGAGGGACACCGGTGGTTCAAGGCGGTAACGCTGGGGACCACTGCAGCCGCGGGCCTGGCGGCCACGGTCGGTTTCTCCACCATCGTGGGCACCCTCTACCCCCTGGTGGGCTACGCCGGGCTGCTCCTTCTGGCGGCGCTGGCCCTGGCGGCCCTGCGCGGGCGCCTCTAACCATATTTATAACTCACCCCGTACCCGCCCCGCGGGTAGCGCCAGGCGATGTTGTCGAAGGGGCAGATGATCCGGCAGGCCCCGCACTCCACGCAGGCCTCATAGCCCACCGCGAGCCTACCCTCCTTCTCCAGCCACTCGTACACCCCCACGGGACAGACGTAGATACAGGGCCGGTCGGGGCACCGCCCGCGACAGGTGTCGGGGTCCTTGATGGCCAGGTGGCTCTCGGAGTCCACCCTGTACCGGTTCAAGAAGAGCTTGTCCTCGAGCCTCATCTCAGCACCCTCCAAGCGTTGTAGAGGTCGCGGTAGAGGTTCCAGCGTCCCCTCTCGTAGAGGATGTCGAAGATGCGGGCCTGCTTCTCCCTCTTCGGGACGCCGTCGACGGTGAGGAACTCGGCGACGGCCCGGCCCACGAGGCCCGGGTAGAGGCGGAAGAAATGCGGGTTCCTCTCGAAGAAGGGCAGGGCCCGGGAGTATTTCTTCAGGTCCTTGATGATGAAGCTGTCCTTGAGCTTGTCGACGTAGGCCTCCAGCGACCGCCGGGAGAAGTCCCCCCTCTTCCAGGCCTCCACGGCGGCCTCGCCGGCGAACTTCCCGGATATCATGGCCATGTTGGACCCCTCCCGGTGGAGGCCGTTGACCAGCATGGCGGCATCTCCCACCACCATGACCCCCTTTCCCACCAGGCGGGGAAGGCTCCGGTAACCCCCCTCGGGGATGAGGTGCGCCAGGTACTCCTCGGTCTTGCCGCCCTCGATGAGCCTCCGGACCGGGGGCAACCCTTTGAAGTGCTCGATGAGGTCGTTGGGCCTCAGGCGGCGGTGGCCCACGCCCTCCAACAGCCCGCCCACCCCTATGGATATCGAGTCCCTGTTGGTGTAGATCCAGGCCGTACCCACCAGGCCCCGCGTGGCGTCGCCGATGGCCTCGATGGAGACCCCCTCTCCCCGCTCGATGTTGAACCGGTCCTCTATCTTCCCCGGCGGCAGGCTGATGACCTCCTTCACGGCCTGGGCCACCCTGTCGGGCCGTATCTCCTCCCGCATGTCGAGCTCGCGGGCCAGGAGCGAGTTCACCCCGTCGGCCAGGACCACCACGTCGGCCAGGAGCTCGCCCTGGGGCCGGTCGGTGCGGATGCCCACCACCCTGTCGCCCTCGGTGAGGCAGTCCCGGACCACCGTCTCGCATAGGACCAAGGCGCCCTTCTCCACGGCCTTGGAGGCGAACCATTGGTCGAACTTGGCGCGCAGGACGGAGTAGGCGTTGTGGGGCTCCTCGGCGAAGGCGGCCGCCCTACAGCCGATGGACACCACGTTGCCGTCGCCCATGAGCCACAGGCGGCTCTCGGTGATGGGCCTCTCCAGGGGGGCCTCCTCGTAGAAGCGCGGCACCAGCTCCTCAGTGGGCTGACGGTAGAGGATGCCGCCCATGACGTTCTTGGACCCCGGGTACTCGCCCCGCTCGATGACCGCGACCTTCATCCCCGCCCCGGCCATCCTTAGGGCGGCGGCGATACCCGCCGGTCCCGCACCGACCACAATGCCGTCGAACTTCTCCGCCATGCTCTGGCCCCCCTCGTTATATTCTCCTCTTCCGGCCGGCAGTTTATTAACCGCCGTCCGAGGAGGGCCGGCACTGTCCGGAGCCCTTAACCCCGGCCGTCCGGGCCCGCAGGAGTATCTACTACGGCCTTGAAGGCCCAGCGGCCGTCCTTCACCCTGACCTCCACCCTCCCCTCGTCGCACAGGGTGTCTAGGTGCGCCAGGACCTCGGACACCGCCAGGAACAGGTTGGTGGGATGCAGGTCCTCGAAGACCTCCCGGGCGAGCTCATACACCGTCATCTCCCGCCCGTCCAGCAGGCGGCTGATGAGCATGGCCCGTTGGCGGTGATGCTCGCGGGCAAGGTCGATGACCACCCGGTGGTCCTCTATGGGGGGGCCGTGGGCCGGGAGGACGAGGTCGATATCCAGGTCGTAGAGCCGGTCCAGGGTGGCCAGGTACTGCTTCAGGGTATGCTCGTGTTCCCCGCTGCCCTCCTTGGCCTCTATGAGGGGGTTGGGGGTGATGTCACGTAGCAGGTGGTCGCCGGAGAAGTACAGCCTCTCCCCCGGGTCGTATACACACAGGTGCCCCGGCGAGTGCCCCGGCATGTGCATGAGGACCATGTTCCCGTCGGCGAAGGGGAGGTCGTCGCCGTCGGAGGCGAAGACCGGCCTGGCCTCGTCCAGGGGCAGGATATGTCGCCTCTCGATGGAGTCCGCGGCGGACAGCATCTCTATGTGCCCCCTCGGCATTCCCGCGAGACGGAAGACCTCTAGCCTCTCCCCGAAGAACCGGTAGTTGCTCTGGACCTTGGGCCACTCCAGGGGGTGAAGGACCAGGGAGGCCCCTGATTCCTCGAGCACTCGGGCCGCCTGTCCGAAGTGGTCGGCGTGGGCGTGGGTGATCACGACCCTCTCGATGTCCCGGTAGGAGAAGCCCAGCTCCCGGAGGCCCCTGTCCAGGGCCTCCCTGGCCCTGCGCGTGTTGGGCCCGCAGTCGATCAACGTACGGGGCTTGCGGTCGATGAGGTACACGTTAACCGGCCCCACCCGGTAGGGCGTGGGCAACTCAATGCGGTGGATCTTGCCAAGTCGCATGCTCAGCCTCCTTCCTCAGCGAAACATCCTGTCAAAGAGGTCCGGGGCCACCCCTTCCGGCACCTCCATGGCTCCCTCGGGACACAGCTCCACGCAGCAGAAGCAGGAAATGCATTTGTCCGCGGTTATGACCGGCAGGGGGTCGAGGGTCAGGGCGCCGGCGGGGCAGTTGAGCTCACAGTCCCCGCAGGCCACACACCGCTCCTCCTTCAGCACTGGCACCAGTTTGCCCAGCTTATCCAATATGACCACCTGCTCCGCGGGCGATGCGGAGAAGGACGTGGGAAGCGCGAAGTCGGGTATGGGCCGGAGGGGCTCCCCCACCACCTCTATCTTATCTTCCTCCAGCTCGCCGAGACCCCTCTCGTGGGCGATGGCCAACATCTTCACCGAGGCGGGGTCGATCCCCATCATCCGCGCCATCGTGGCGTCCAGAGCCAACCCGTCGTCCGAGGCCAGGATGAGGCCGAGCTCCCTGACCCGGCCGTGGGTGGGCCCATTCCCCTCCATAGCCAGCAGGCCGTCCATGATGTGCAGGTCGGGCACCCTGACTCGGTACAGGTCGCACAGCATCTCCGAGAACCTCCGCCTCGAGGGCGCCTGCAGGTGCAGCCTGGCCTTGCTGGTCCCGGCCACGTAGCCGTAGACGTTCTTTATGGCCCCGGTGATGGTGGTGAGCACGTGGGTCTTGAAACAGGGGAGGTTTATGACCACGTCGGCCTCGAGGACCACGCGGGAGATGACGAACTCATCCGTGTAGGGGGAGTCGGTCGGCACCCTCACCACCTGCTCGGATATGTTCCTGAAGCGCCCGCGGGAGGCCGCCACGATGCCCGCCCTCTCCGCGGTGGCGTAGGAGCTTCTGTCGACCCCGCCGGGGTTGTCCCCCACCACCACGTCACCCCCGCGGTCGAGGGCCTCGCTCACCACCGCCTCCACCACCTCCGGGCTGGTGCAGACCCCGCTACCCGGGGGGAAGGCGGCCACGATGTTGGGCTTGACCAGCACCTTCTTGCCTTGAAGCTCTACTCCGAAGGCGTCAAAGACGTCCGAGATTATCTCCCGCAGGCCCTCGTCGGCCCTCCTGATGATTACCTTCGACACTCGCTCATCTCTCCTTTCTCACATACCGCATAGACTCCATGGGCATGCTGTCCTTGGAGGTCGTGGGAATTGAGACAGGACAAGGGAAAGGTGCTAAGCCTCCTCTATTGTGAAATATGTTCGAGGCCCGTCAGCCGGCGCCAGGTCCGGCGCTTGGACTTCTTCGACCTGCCGCTGTGCCAGGAGTGTTACCAGCGGTGCCTGGAGACCCTGCATAAAAGATAAGGGGCGCCCCCAAGGGCGCCCCGTGGCGACATCCTCAACCCCTGGAAGCCAGTTTCTCCTTCTCCTCCTCCGCCAGCACGCGCCTGAGGATTTTGCCCACGGTGGTCTTGGGGAGCTCATCGCGGAACTCCACCAGCCGCGGGACCTTGTAGGCGGCCAGGTTACGCCGGCAGTGCTCGATTATCTCCTCCGCGCTGGCCTCCTCCCCCTCCTTGAGGACGACGTAGGCCTTGACGGTCTCGCCCCGGTACTCGTCGGGCACGCCCACCACGGCGGCCTCCAGGACCTTGGGGTGCTCGTAGAGGGCCTCCTCCACCTCACGGGGGTAGATGTTGAAGCCGCCGGCGATGATCATGTCCTTCTTCCGGTCCACCACGTAGAAGAACCCGTCCTCGTCCATCCTGACTATGTCGCCGGTATACAGCCAGCCGTCCCTGAGCGCCCGGGCCGTCTCCTCCGGCATGTTCCAATAGCCCTTCATGACCTGGGGACCCTTGATCACCAGCTCGCCGATCTCGCCCACGGGCATCTCCCGCTCGCCGGTCTCCACGTCCATCACCTTGCAGATGGTATCGGGCATCGGCACGCCGATGCTCCCGACCTTCCTGGTGCCCTCCAGGGGGTTACAGTGGGTGACGGGCGTGGCCTCGGACAGGCCGTAGCCCTCCACCAGGGTGCCGCCGGTGATGGCCTCGAACTCGCGCTGTACCTCCACCGGCAGCGGCGCCGCCCCGCTCATGCAGCCCTTGATGCTGGAGATCCCGTAATCCTTGACGTTGGGGAAGGAGTTCACCGCCACGTACATGGTAGGCACGCCGTGGAACAGGGTCGGCTTGTACTGCTTTATGGTGTTCACGACCTCCTCCGGCTCGAACTTGGGCAGGAGGATCAGGGTAGCGCCGACCACCATCCCGACGTTCATGCAGCAGGTCATGCCGTAGGAGTGGAACAGGGGGAGCACCGTCAGGATCCGCTCCTCGCCCACCTCCAACATGGGCCGCGACCACTCGGTGATCTGCAGGGCGTTGGCCACCAGGTTCCGGTGGGTGAGCATGGCCCCCTTGGCCACCCCGGTGGTGCCCCCGGTGTACTGGAGGACGGCCACGTCGTCGGGGCCGACGTCCTTCCCCACCGCGGGATCGGGGTTGTTGAGCTTCACGACCTCCTCGAACACGTGCACGCCCTCGCCCAGCTCCGCCTGAGGCTGGCCCAAGATCACCCCGATGACGTTCCGCATCTGGGCCCGCCGCTCAGCCGCCTCCAGCCGGGGGTAGAAGGCGTCGAGCAGGATGATGGTCTCCGCGCCGGAGTCCGCCAGCAGGTAGTCGAGCTCCTTCGTGGTGTACATGGGGTTTACCTGGACCACGATGGCCCCCAGCTTGATGATGGCGTAGTAGCTGATCACGTAGTGAGGGCAGTTCGGCAGCATTAGCGCCACCCTGTCGCCCTTGGAGACCCCCATCCGCCGCAGGGCCGCCGCCAGACGGTCGACGTAGTGGGCCATCTCCGCGTAGGTGGTCTCCCTACCGTAGAAGATGGTCACCGGCTTGCTGGGGTACTTCCTGGCCGACTCCTCCAGGTAAAAGTTCATGGTCACATCAGGATAGTCGAGGCTGCGCCGAACCCCCTCCGGGTAATGCTTGAACCACGGCCACTCGGTTCCCATGCCCCAGAACCCCCCTAGCAGAAGTGATTAACATAGGATTTATTCTTCTGAAAATACAGAATTCCTGCTCTTGGGAGATCTTTTCTGCGGGGCGCGGGTGGACGTCCCCCCTTCGTGTTATAATTACCCTCAAGGGGGATGGAACCGTTGACCAGTGATATCGATTTCGTGCAGGCCATCCAGAGATTGTTTCCCAGGGTCATGCGTTACCTCGAGGCGGAGGAGACGCGCGAGCTGACGGGGCTACAGGTGACCCCCTCGCAGATGAACGTCATCTTGGTCCTGTACTTCTCCGACAACCTGAGCATGGGAGAGCTCAGCTCGGAGATGTACCTCACCGAGAGCGCATGCACCAGGCTCGTCGACAGGCTGGTCGACGCCCACCTGGTGCGGCGAAGGGGCGACCGGAACGACCGCCGTGTCGTTCGCGTCTCCCTCACCTCTTACGGGAGACAGCTGGCGGAACTGGTGCTGGAGCGCAGGAATAGAAGGTTCGGCAACCTGGCCCGCAAGCTCACCGAGGAGGAGCAGGCCTCCCTCCTCCGCTCCCTGGAGGCCGTGTTGAGGACCTTCAGGGAGCTGGAGGAGGAGAGGCAGAGGTTAAGGGAGGAAGAGGCCCGTTAGGGGGCCGCCCTCAGGCCTCCCTCTGGGCCCTCTTCTCCTCCTCGGCCAGCACCCGGCGCAGCACCTTCCCCACGAAGGTCTTGGGGAGCTCATCGCGGAACTCCACTAGCCGCGGCACCTTGTAGCGGGCCAGGTGCTCGCGACAGTAGGAGATGATCTCCTCGGCCGTGGCGGTCTCGCCCTCCTTGAGGACCACGTACGCCTTAACCGTCTCGCCGCGGTACTCGTCCGGCACGCCCACCACGGCGGCCTCCTGTACCTTGGGATGGGTGTAGAGGACCTCCTCCACCTCCCGCGGGTAGATGTTGAACCCGCCGGCGATGATCATGTCCTTCTTCCGGTCGAGGATGTACACCCAGCCCTCCTCGTCCATCTTGGCGATGTCTCCGGTCAGCAGCCACTCGCCCCTCAGGACCGCCTCCGTCTCCTCGGGGCGGTTCCAGTAGCCCTTCATGACCTGCGGCCCCTTGACGGCCAGCTCGCCGATCTCCCCGGGCGGCAGTTCCTTCTCCCCCGTCTCCAGGTCCACGATCTTGGCGTAGGTGCTGGGGAAGGCCAGGCCGATGCTCCCCTCCACCCTCTTGCCGTAGATGGGGTTGCAGTGGGTGACCGGCGAGGCCTCGGTGAGGCCGTAGCCCTCCACCAGCTTACCCCGGGTGAGCTCCTCGAACCTCCTCTGGACCTCCACGGGCAGCGGGGCGGAGCCGCTGATGCAGGCCTTGATAGAGGAGAGGTCGTAGTTCCGCGCCTTGGGGTGATTGATGATCCCCACGTACATGGTCGGCGCGCCCGGGAACAGGGTGGGCTTGTGCCGCTGGATGGTGGCGATCACCTGCTCGATCTCGAACCTGGGCAGGAGTATGACGGTCGCGGCGACGTAGAGGCCCAGGTTCAGGACCACCGTCATGCCGTAGACGTGGAAGAAGGGCAGGACGGCCAGCATCCGCTCGTGGCCGTCGGGCTGGTCGGCGATCATCCACAGGGTCGACTGGATGGTGTTCACCGCCAGGTTCCAGTGGGTCAGCATGGCCCCCTTGGGCGTCCCCGTGGTGCCCCCCGTGTACTGGAGGAGGGCCAGGTCCTCGAGGGGGTCGATTTCCACCTCGGGCGGGCCGGGGTCTATCCCCTTGAGCACCTCCGAGGTGAAGTAGACGCCCTCCTCACGGGGCACCTTCACGGCGTTGCCCTGGAGCCGCATCCTGAGCGGGAAGAGCAGCTTGAGCACCCCCGAGAGCTCCTCCGCGACGGTGGTGACGATGATATGCTCAAGCCCCGCCTCCTCCCGGACGGCCCTCACCGTCGGGTAGAACATGTCGAGGGTCACTATCGTGCGCGCACCGGAGTCCTTGAGCTGGAAGGCCAGCTCCCTCTCCACGTACATCGGGTTGCAGGGGACCACGATCGCCCCGAGCTTCAGGGCGCCGTAATAGGCGTAGATGAACTGGGGCACGTTGGGCAGCAGGAGCGCCACCCGGTCCCCCTTGCCCACACCGAGGCCCTTCAGAAAGGCCGCGAACTCATTGGCCAGGCCGTTGATCTCGCGGTAGGTCCTCTCCCGGTTGAAGAACACGGTGCAGACCCTATCCGGGTGCTTGGCCGCGGCGTCCTCTAGCATCTGGAACAGGGGAAAGGGCTCGTGCGTGATGTCCGCCGGCACCCCCGGGTCGTAATGCTTAAGCCAGGGTCTCTCCACCACGGGCACCTCCTCAGGTTTCCCCCGGGGCCCGGAGCGCCTCAAGCAGGCCCTCGACCGCCCTCAGGGGAGGTAACAGGATGATGTAATCGGCCGAACCCAAGATGTTGGCTCGCTCATTCTCCGTGACGGCCACCACCACCTTGCTCCCGGCCACGGCCGCGTTATGGGCCGGTGACCCGTCGATACCAAAGGCCATGTACACGTCGGGGGAGACCTCCCTCCCGTCCACCATCTCCGCCTCATCGGCCAGGCCGGCCTCCACGGCCTCCTTGCTCGCCCCCACCGCGGCGCCAAGCCGGTCGGCGAGCTGTCGCAGCCGTAGGAAGCCCTCCTCCCCCAGGGCCGGTCCCCCGGCCAACACAACCCTGGCGTCCTCGAGCCGCAGCGGCACGGCGCTCCTCACGCGCTCGATGTACTTCAATCCCTCGTCCGTGAAATCATCGACCTCGATGTTCCTGATCTTGCCCCTCTTACCGCCGTCGGCACGTACCCGGCTGAAGGCCACGGGGTTCAGCGTGGCCACCAGAGGGCGGGAAGGGTCGGGGACCAGGGTGCACCTGAACCGTCCGCCGAAGAGGGGCCTGGTGCCGTAGATCACCGTCTCCCCGAAGGGCACCTCCACGTCGTCCGCCCCTTGGACGTAGGGCGCGCCCAGGATGGTGGCCACCCGGGCCATCACCCGGTCGGTGACCGGGGAGGCCATGGCCAGGACCGCCGCCGGCCTCTCGGACCGGACCGCCGCGGCGAGCCGCCTGGCCAAAGCGCCGCTGCCCCCCAGCACCGCTATCTCATCCGCCCCGGCCGAGAAGATGGGCGCGGGGTCGTCGGGCTCCCGCGTCATCACCGCCGAGACGGTACGGCCCAGCTCATCGGCGATATCCCTCGCCGGAGTGAGGGCGCCGAGCCCGTCATCGCCCTCGGGCAGGAACACCCAGACCCCGCCGGACCTCGACCCCGCCAGCAGGGCCTCGGGCGCCTCGATGGCCGCGTGGGGACAGGCGGGGACGCACAGGCCGCACTCAAGACAGCTCTCCGCTATGACGGCGAGCCCCTCCCTGATCTCAATGGCCAGAAAGGGACAGGCCCCGAGGCACTCCGCGCAGCCGTCACATTTAGAGACGTTCACTCTCACCCTCGTCATCCCAGAACCCTCCTGTCACGCAGCCTTGAGAGCAGGAGCCGCGCCGTCTCCGCCACATCCCGGCCCTCGATGCGCTCGCGCAGCCTGCGCCGCGCCTCGGTGGTGTGGAAGGACCGCGGCCTGAGGACCGGCGAACAGGCCTCCACCTCTACCGTCTGGACCTCGGCCTTGGCCGCCCGGGCCAGATGGAGCATGGAGGGCTTCTTCAGGGTCACCCCCTCGGGCAGGGCGGTGATCACCAGGGGCGTCGGGGCCTCGATGGTGACCAGGAAGTCCCCCTCCCGGCACTCGAGCCGCACCCCCTCGTCCGTGCGCGAGGCCGACCGCACCTGGGTGACGCAGGGCAGGTCGAGGTACTCCGCCAACATGGGGCCCACGGCCCCCCTGCCGTGCTCTATGGAGGCGGCGCCCAGCACCACCACGTCCGGCGAGTGGGGCCTTATGGCCTCGGCCAGGCCCCACGCTACCACCAGGGGGTCGTGAGCCGCCTCCTCCGTCAGGGGCGTAGCTATCCGCAGCACGTCATCGGCCCCCAGGGCCACCATCTGCTTGAGCAGCGCCTCGTCCTCCTCCGGGGCCCAGCTGACCGCGGTGAGCCTCTCGGGCCCCAGCGACTTGGCCAGCTGGACGGCGAACCTGTCAGCCAGGGAGACCTCCCTCTCGGCCTCAGTAGAGTCTATGACGCCCCGGGAGCGTGAGTACCTCACGCCTTTCCTCGTCGGGCCCACCTTGACGCAGACGAAGGCCCTCATACTACTTCCCCGCCTTCAGCAGGTCGCGGGCGATGACCAGGCGCTGGATCTCGCTGGTGCCCTCATAGATCCGCAGGATGCGGGTGTCCCGGTAGGCCCTCTCGATGAAGTGCTCCTTCATGTAACCGATGCCGCCGTGGATCTGGACGGCCATGTCGGCGACCCGGTTGGCCATCTCGCTGGCGAAGAGCTTCACCATGGCCGCCTCCCTGGATACCCGCTGCCCCTGGTCCAGCTTCCAGGCGGCGTGGTAGGTCATCAGGCGGGCGGCGTGGATCTCAGTGGCCATGTCCGCCAGCATCCACTGGATGGCCTGCTGGTGGGCGATGGGCTTGCCGAACTGGACCCGCTGGTTGGCCCACTCGATGCACTGCTCGAGCAGCCACTGGGCCCCCCCGACGGCCCCGCCTGCCAGGCCTATGCGGCCGACGTCCAGCGCCTTCATGGCGATGAGGAACCCCATCCCCACCTCGCCGAGGACGTTCTCGGCGGGGACCTCGCAATCCTCGAAGATGAGCTCCGCCGTATGCGAGCCCCGCAGGCCCATCTTCTCGTCGATCTTGCCCACGGAAAAGCCCGGGAAGCCCTTTTCGACTATGAAGGCTGTGACGCCCCCTCTGGCCCCCAGGCTCTTGTCGGTAACGGCGTAGACGATCACGACGTCGGCGATGTCACCGTTGGTGATCCAGATCTTGTTGCCGTTTAGGATGTACTTGTCGCCCTTGCGAACGGCGGTGGTCTCTATGGCCGCGGCGTCGCTGCCGGCGTTGGGCTCGGTCAGCGCGAAGGCGGCTATCTTCTCCCCGCTGCACAGCTCCGGCAGGTACTTCCGCTTCTGTTCCTCCGTGCCGCCGAGGTAGATGGACATGGTGGCTATGCCGGTGTGGGCGCCGATGAGGTTTCCGTAGGCCGAGTTGGCGCCGCCCAGCGCCTCAAGGGCCACCACGTACCCCAGCTCCCCGACCCCTACCCCGCCGTACTCCTCCGGGAAGGGAAGGCCGAAGAAGCCGAGCTCCTTCATCTCCTGAAGGACGTCGTCGGGTATCTTGTCCTCCTCCTCCACTTGGTCGGCCAGGGGCTGCAGGCGGTCCTTGACGAAATCCCTGACCATCCGTCGTACCATTTCCACCTCTTCGGGCAGAGTGAAGTCCACGCGGTCTCCCTCCCTTTATTTCCCCTTAAACTCCGGTTTCCGCTTCTGGACAAAGGCGCTGATGCCCTCGAGGGCGTCCTCGGTGGCGAAGACCCTGGCGAAACGCTCGCCCTCGATCTTGAGCCCCTCCTCCAGGGTGGTGTCGAGGCCCAGGGCCACGGCCTCCTTGATGGCGGCGATGGCCAGGGGCGGCTGCTCGGCCAGCTTCTTGGCCATCTCCCGGGCCGCCGTCATGAGCTCGGAGTCCGGGACGACCCGGTTCACCAGGCCGTAACGCAGGGCCTCGCTGGCCTTAATCATCTCCCCGGTGAGCAACAGCTCCTGGGCCCTCCCCCTGCCGATGAGCCTGGGCAGGCGCTGGGTCCCGCCCCAGCCCGGCATGATGCCCAGCTTGATCTCCGGCTGCCCGAAGCGGGCCTTCTCCGCCGCGATCCTGACGTCGCAGGCCATGGCCAGCTCAAGGCCGCCGCCCAGGCAGGCGCCGTTGATGGCGGCGATGACGGGCTTGGGGTAGGTCTCTATAGAGGAGAAGAGCTTCTGCCCGAGCTCGATAACCCCGAGCCCCTTCTCCGGGTCCATGCCCAGGAAGCCGGTCACGTCGGCGCCGGCGATGAACATGTGCTCGCCGGCCCCCGTGATGATGACGGCCCGGATGGCCGCGTCCTCCCGCAGCTCCTCCAGGGCGCGCTGGATCTCCTCCAGGGTCTCCGGCGAGAGGGCGTTCACCGGGGGCCTGTTGATGGTCAACACTGCCAGCCTGTCTTCCTTCTCTAGGATGAGGTTGTTATAAGCCATGGGTACACCTCCCGGAAGGTTGAATCCCTACGCTCCCTTCGTTCAAAGCGTACTCTTCCTGCTTTTCCCCCCTTTCGTAATGTTCCGATATCTGGGGGTAGAGAGAAAACCCCACTCAGCCTATAGGGCTGCCGGGTTAGCCCCCGGGGAAAGCGGGGTGCCGCTTTCCCCGAAAAGCCGACCCGGAGTGGGGCGAAACGTCTGCGTCAGTATCTCGCTATTGGTAAGGTTCCCCAACCTTTATTTCGACGCAAGTTCAAATATACCTCTTTCCGCAAAGCGAAACCGAGAGGTTCGCCCCGGCCGGTTATCCCTTGAGCTTCTTGATCTCCTCCGTGAGGAGGGGCACGACCTTGAACAGGTCGCCCACGATGCCGTAGTCGGCGACCTCGAAGATGGGGGCATCGGGGTCCTTGTTGATGGCCACGATGCACTTGGCGCGGGACATGCCCGCCAGGTGCTGGATGGCGCCCGAGATGCCGCAGGCGACGTACAGGGCGGGCGTGACCACCTTGCCCGTCTGGCCCACCTGGGCCGAGTGCGGCATCCAGCCCGCGTCCACCGCGGCTCGACTGGCGCCCACGGCCGCCCCTCCCAGGGCATCAGCCAGCTCCTCGAGGAGCTTGAAGTTCTCGGGGCCCTTCATGCCCCGCCCCCCCGAGACCACGATGTCGGCCTCGGCCACGTCGGGCCGCTCTCCGGCGGTCTTCACTACCTCCCTGACCATCGCCCTAATGACCAGGTCACCTACGTCGACGTCGCTGACCTCTCCGTCCCTGCCCTCCGCGGGCTCGAGGGGCGTGTAGGCCTTGGGGCGCACGGTGACCACGGCGGGCTCGGAGCTCGTGGTTACCTTGGCGAAGGCCTTGCCGGCGAAGACCGGGCGGGTGGCTACCAACCTACCGTCCTCGACCTCCAGAGAGGTGCAGTCGCTGATCAGGCCCGCGCCCAACTTGGCGGCCAGCCTCGGCATGAGGTCCTTGCCCATGGCGGTGGCGGAGGCCAGGACCACCTTGGGACCCACCTCCTTCACCACGGAGGCCGCCACCGTCGCATAGCCCTCCCCCGAGTAGAGCGCCAGATCGGCGGAGTCGGCCACGCGGACCTCGTCGGCCCCGTGAGCCACCAGGGTCTCGGCCAGATCGCCGATCCCCTGACCCATAACCAGCGCCACCACGGTGCCGCCCAATACCTTAGCCGCTGCCAGCGCTTCGAGGGCGGGCTTCTTCAGCTGGCCGTCCCGCTGCTCGGCGATTACGAGGATCTTATCAGACATCAGTTACCCCCCTACACCAGCTTCTCGGCCTGCAGGGCCTTGATGAGCCTGGCTACGGTTTCCTCCGGCTCTCCCTCGTACTTCTCCCCGCCCTCCCTGGGCGGCGGCGGCATCATGGACAGGACCTCGGTACGGGCGGGCAAGGTCTCGCCCTCCAGTCCGAGGTCTGCGAGGGTACTCACGGGGATCTTCTTCCTCTTGGCCTGCATGATACCCCGCAGGGCCGGATACCTGGGCTCGTTGAGTCCCTTCTGGGCGGCGATGACCGCCGGCAGGCTGGTCGTTATGTGCTCCTGGGCGCCCTCGATCTCGCGGACCACCTGGGCCTCCCCCGCCTCCGGGTCAACCTCCAGGCCGGTCACCACCGTCACGTGGGGCAACCCCAGGAACTCCGCCAGGGCCGGGGCGAAGGCGGCGTTGTCGTCGTCCACCGCCTGCTTGCCGCACAGGATGATATCGAAGGGGATCTCCTTGAGGGCCCGGGCCATGACCTCGGCCGCGCCGATGCTGTCCACGGCGTCCTCCTGAGAGGCCTGGATGTGTATGGCCTCGTCAGCCCCCATGGCCAGGGCCGTCCTCAGGGCGTCCACGGCCCTGTCCGGCCCGGCCGTGATGACCGTGACCTTCCCCCCGTGCTTCTCCTTGAGCACTAGAGCCTCCTCGATGGCGAACTCGTCGTAGGGGTTGACGACGTACTCGATGCCTTCCCTGACGATGCCCTTGCCGGCGGGATCGATCTTGATCCTCGTCTCAGTGTCGGGGACCTGCTTTACGCAGACCACGATCTCCATGGTCGTCTCTCCCTTCTCGCGACAGTGTTGAGAGCTCGGCGCCACCTATATCCATCCCAGTCAATGTTATATCCTTTGCGCAAATTTTGTCAAGTACGAAGGTTAAGCCTTTTAATATTTGTAATATGCAAATATTAGCTGGCGTAGAAGACGCCGTCCTCCTCGCGGGCCAACCCCAGGCGCACGAGCCTCCCGAGGTGCTTCTCCACCATCACCCTCTCGAAGTAGCGGGTCAGGACGGGAAAGGGGTGGGCGGGGTAGAAGGGCTCCTCCTCCTGGGCCAGGGTCGCCGGGTCTCGCGGCCTCTCCCTGATCATGTCCAGCAGGAGCTCGTCACGGCGGTAGATCTCGTCCCGATAGGCCACCAGCCTCTCCCTCTCGCACAGGGCACCCCGGTGCCCGGTGGCCAGGGCCCGGGCGGGCACCTCGAGCACCCTGTTCATCGACTCCAGGAAGGCGTCCACGTCGCAGCAGCGGTGGCCGTACCAGGGCCCGAAGGAGGTGAGGTCGATGTCGGCCAGGAACAGGAAGTCGGCCTCTAGGAAGTGCAGGGCCACGTGGCCGGGGCTGTGCCCCGGCGTGTGGATCACCCGGCACTTGGTGCGGCCGAAGTCCAGGACCTCGCCGTCCTCAAGCTCGAGGTCGACCCGCGAGGTCCGGAAGTCCACCATCGCCGGCACGTCAACCCCCGCCTCGGCCTCTACCTCGTCGAACCCAGTGTACTCCTTGAAGGACTTTAGGTCTCGCAGCGGCGGCGCGTCAAGCCTGTGGCAGGCCACCTTGGCGTCGAAGTAGCGGTTTCCCCGGGTGTGGTCGGGATGGAAGTGGGTGTTTAGGACCAGGTCCACGTGTACCGCCCGGGCCAGCTCGGCCAGGGCCTCGCCCGCGCCGGTATCCACCACCACCGTCACATCGTCCATCACCAGAAGCCCGGTCCCCAGCGGAAAGCTGGGCCGCTCGGGCGAGAAGAGGCTCACGCCCGGCGCTACCTCCAAGAAGCGCAGTCCTTTGATGTGATCAGGTCTTCGTCTCATTCCTCTCCCCCGTACAGTAATTCGGCTAGGTCCTCAAGGTTCAGCTCGGCCAGTTTCTCCCGCGTGGCCCTGCCGTCCGCCCCGAGGGAGCGGATGGCGTAGAACTCCGCCAGCATCCGGTCCAGGTCGGGCACGGAGCCCGCCGCCGGGCCGTCCTCCAGGGGCCTGAGGAGCCGCTCCGGCAGCCGGTCGTCCTCCGCCGTGAGGCCGTAGAGGTTCCCGAGGCCCCGCTTGAGGTGCCATATCCTCTCGCCGGCCTGCAACAGCGCCTCCGCGGACCACTGGCGGCCGGTGACGCAATGCAGGGCGGCGGCCAGGTCCCCCGAGTCGAAGCCCGCGGCCCCCAGCTGACAGAAGACGGCGCTGCCCCCGAAGACCATACCGAGGTCCTGGGACAGGGCCACCATACGGGCCTTGCCCTCAGCGCTCCTCTGGTCGTACTCCTCCCCAAGCCCAATCTCGGGCAGGTAGGCCACGCCCGATTCGACGTTATAGGCTAGGCCGGACATGTGGCAGGCGCCCCTCACCGAGGTGGCGTAGGCCAAGGCCATTCCGTGCAGGGCGCGGGCATCGTGCATCGGGGCCTCGAGGCCCTTGACCGTCGTGAGGAATTCCTCCGAGCCCGGGATCTCACGGGACAGGGCCCGGCTGCCCCGGGCCAGACGGTCGCCGATGCCGCGCCTCATGGCTATGTCACGTAGGAGCTCTATGACCGCCGCCGCGTCTCCCCAGTCGCCCTCCATCTCCGGCAAGAGCCCCCTCTCCTTGGCCTCCAGGGCGAAGGCCAAGGTGGCGCCGCAGGAGATGGTGTCCATGCCCAGCCGGTTGGCGAGGTCGTTTATGCAGGCCAGGGCCTGGAGGTCGTCGATCAGGAGCAGGGACCCGAAGGAGGCGCAGGTCTCGTACTCCGGCCCGTGGGCCCGCTCCACCCGGTACCCGCCGTACTGGGCGCTCACGACCCTCTTGCAGGCCACCGGGCAGGCGTGGCAGCTGCGCTGTCCCACCAGGATCTGCTCGGAGTAGGGCCCGGAGCCCAGGTCCTCCAGCCCGGGCCAGGCGCCCACGGACCAGTTCTTGATGGGGACGTCGCCGATGTGCAACCCCACGTCCATGCCCACCAGGGTGCCCACCGCCCGGAAGGTCTGGACCCCCAGGTTCTCGCGCATCCTGGAGACCATATCCCTGACCAGGGCCCTGAGGCCCACCGGGTCGGCCGGCTGCGGCAGGTCGCTTCCCTTGGCCACTATGGCCTTCAGGCCCTTGGCCCCCATCACGGCGCCCATGCCGGTCCGCCCCGCGATGTGGCCCTTGCCGTGGACCACCGCGGCGAAGGAGACCAGGTTCTCCCCGGCGGGCCCGATGACCAGGCTCTGTCCGCCGTGGCGTTGGCGCAGGAGGTCGTCCGTCTCATAGGCGTCCTTGCCCCAGAGCTCCCCGGCGTCCTCGAGGGAGGCCCGCCCCCCCTCCACCACGAGGTAGACGGGACGCGGGGACTTGCCGGTGACGACGATGCCGTCGTAGCCAGCTCCCTTGAGGGCCGGCCCGAAGAACCCGCCCACGTTGGCCTCGCCCCATAGGCCCGTGAGGGGTGAGCGCGCCGCGACCGTGAACCGCGATGCGGCCGGAACGCCGGTGCCCGTCAGGGGGCCGGTCATCACGAAGAAGGGGTTATCACCCCCCAGGGGGTCCGGGCGGAGGGTCCCCTCCTTGATGTGGTCGAGGTAGAGCCTGGCGGCCAGGCCCGACCCGCCGACGTACTGGCGCAGGTAGCCCTCCGACAGGGAGACGGGCTCCACCGTCCCCCGGTCCAGGTCCACGGCCAGCAGGCGGCCGTGATACCCCCTCACCCCATGATCTTGTCCTCCTTCCCGATCTCCCTGAGATACTGCGGGTAGAGCTCATAGGCCGGCTTGATGGACGGCAAGAGCTTCAGGATGGCCGCGATAGGCCCCTTGGCCCGCATCATGCCCCGGTTCAGCGCCATGACCAGGTTCAGCTTACCGAACCAGAACTTGTGGGCCACGTCGGCCTCCATGGACATGGTCACGTCGGCCTGGAGATCGTTCTCCCCCTCGATGACGTTAAAGTACATGCCCTCGGGGGGAGGGTTCTTGGCGTCGATGGTGAGCTGCGCCTCGGGGTTGGTGTACTGGAACTTGATGATCAGCTTCGAGGCCCGGATCTTCGGGCCCATCTCCGGGTGCTCGGCCCCCCGCCTGAACAGTCCGCCAATACACTCGTACAACTCCGCAGCGTCCTTGAACACTCCCATGGTGACCCCTCCTTAAAAGGCTCTCTCCAATAGCTTCAACAGGTCCTCAGCGCCGGCCTCGCGCGGGTTGGTGAAGACCGCGCCGTCCACGGCCGCGGCCTCGGCGACGGCCTCCAGGCCCTCGCGCGGAACCCCTACCTCGGAAAGTCGGGTGGGAAGGCCGCCCTCGGCGGCCAACGAGCTCACGGCCTCGATGAACTGCCTTCCGTCCTCCACGCCGAAGGCGCGGCCGAGTTCGTCGACCCTCTCCGCCGCGACCTCCCTGTTGAACTCCAGGCCCCAGGGCAGGAGGATGGCGTTGGCCACGCCGTGAGGTACGTCGTAAAGGCCCCCGCAGGCGTGGGCCATGGCGTGGACACAGCCCACCAGGGCGACGTTGAAGGCGGCGCCGGCCAGGGAGCTGGCGACCAGCATGCCGTACCTGCTCTCCTCGTCCCGCTCCCTCACGGCGCGGCGGAAGTTCTGGGCGATGAGCCTGGTGGCCTCCAGAGCCAGGGCGTCGGTGAAGGGATTGGCGTTGGTGGAGAGATAGGCCTCGACGGCGTGGGTGAGCGCGTCCATGCCGGTAGAGGCGGCGAGCTTCGGCGGCAGGTCCCGGGTCATGACGGGGTCGATGACCGCCAGATCCGGTGCGAGGTGGGGGCTCGTGAAGGTCAGCTTGGCGGAAGTCCCCGCGTCCTTGATCACGGCGTGAGAGGTGACCTCGCTCCCCGTCCCGGCCGTGGTGGGTATGGCCACCAGGGTCCCCAGGGGCTCGTCGAGGACCCCCAGGCCCTGCAGGTCCAGGAGGTGCTGGCCCGTCGCCACCACCATGTTGATGGCCTTGGCGGTGTCGATGACGCTGCCCCCGCCCACGGCCACGAGGGCATCGTACTGCCTGGCCCGGGCGAAGCCCGCCCCGGCCATGACCACCTCGACCTCCGAGTTAGGGGGCACGTCGGAGAAGACTCCGACCACGTCGACCCCCGCGGCCTCCAGGGGCTCGGTAACCTCCCGCACCAGGCCCAGCTTCACCAGCTGGGCGTCGGAGATCACCAGGACCCTCTCGTATCCGGCGAGCTCAGTGGCCAGCTCCCGGACCAGCCCCGGGCCCGCGACCAACCTCGTCCTCATCGTGAAGTCCACGAAACTCGGCAGCATGACGATCTCCCTCCTTGGTGGTAGATTTCACCATCGGGGGAGGGTCTCCTGCCCAGCCTAAGCTGGCCGCTCAATTCCAGAGTTTGCCATGGGCCGTGAACATGGAAGCTGGCTTCATCTCGGCATACTATGCCTGAGGTGAACAGCATGATCAAACTAAGGGACAGGGTAGTTCTGGGCCTCGCAGCTGGGATGCTGGGGAATTTGGCGAAGGACGGGCTAGATTACCTGGCGTACAAGAAAGGCTGGTCGGAGCTCCTCTATGGGCACCTCGCGGCCTCCCTCTTCGCCGAGCCGGAGAAGGTGAGGCAGCCCAAGGACTTCGTCGTCGGTCAGCTGGTGGACATGACCTGGGGCGCCCTCAGCGGCGTGCCCGTGGTCTACCTGCTGAGCTGGACGGGGCGGGACCATTACCTCCTCAAGGGCGCGGCCATGGGGGTGCTCTGGTGGCAGGTGGTGTATGGGCTCTTTCCCCGTTTGAGGATGCTTCAGGTCGACCCCCAGGAGACCGAGACCAACCTCTCGGCCCTGTTAAACCACCTGGCCTACGGGCTGGTCACGAGCGCCGCCGCCGTACACCTCGGCCACCCCGACCTCTTCCCGGCGCAGACAGGGAACCCGGGGGACGATCGGCAGCAGGAGGCCGCGAAAGGCAGAACGGGCCCCGCCAGAAGACGGGGCCTCGCTCAGACCCTGGGCTCGTACGTGCAGTAGGGCTCTTCGGCCATGTAGTCTCCATAAGCGCCATAGGCCCGGGCCCGGCAGCCAGAGCAGACCCGGCGGAACTCGCACCGACCGCACTTCCCCTTGAGCCGGTCCACGTCCCTGAGCTCCCGGAACAGCTCCGACCCCTGGTATATCTCCCTGAAGTGGGTCTCGCGCACGTTGCCGGCGGAGACGGGCAGGTAGCCGCAGGGGTAGACCTCGCCCACGCGGGAGACGAAGCAGAAGCCCCTGCCCCCCATGCAGCCGGGGGACCGACGCCTGGCCCCGCCGGCCGGGTGGCCCGGCGGGCCGACCAGCCTCTCCTCCTTGTCCCTCAGACGGCTGATCCGCTGGTAATGGGGCCCGCAGGTCACCTTGACCGGGATCGGGGCCTCCTTGGACAGGTCATAGATCCAATTCAGCACCCTCTCGTACTCCTCGGGCGCCACCTCGTCCTCTATCTTGCCCCGGCCGGTGGGCACCAGCATGAAGACGTCCCAGCCCACCGCCCCCAGGTCGACCACGGTCCGAAACATGGCCTCGAGGTCGTCCAGGTTGCGGCGAGTGACGGTGGTGTTGATCTGGAAGGGGAGCCCGCCTCGCCTGGCGTGCTCCAGGCCCCGCACGGCGGCGTCGAAGGCGCCGGGGACCATGCGGAAGGAGTCGTTCTTCTCGGCTGATGAGCCGTCGAGGCTCACCGATATCCTGCTGACCCCCGCCTCCTTGATCTTCTGCACGGTCTCCGGCGTGAGCAGGGTGCCGTTGGGAGACATCACCGGCTTCAGGCCCCGCTCCGACGCGTAGGCCGCGATCTCGTAGACGTCCTCCCTCAGCATGGGCTCGCCGCCCGTGATGATGAAAATGGGGCTTGCGAACTCCGCGATCTGGTCTATGAGCCGCTTGACCTCAGCCGTGGTGAGCTCGTCCGGGTCGGGTTCGGTCTGGGCCTCCGCCCGGCAGTGAACACAGGCCAGGTTACAGGCCGCGGTCGCCTCCCACGCCACCAGCCGCGGCTCCTCCTTCAGGTGGTGCATTCCTCTCCCTCCCCAGGGCTTGATTAAGGGCCTCGATTAGTTGTTCGACGTCGATATCATGACGACGGGCGCCCGCCTCCAGGGTCTCCTCCGAGACGCCCAGACAGCGCAGGCAGCCCATGCCATATCTCGAGAAGATCTCGGCGACCTCCGGGTGGCGCGAGACGACCTCGCCGATGATCATTTCCCGGGTAATCCGCATGCCGCTCTCCTCCTCCGGCTTCGATTATATTACACAAAATCCGCCCGTTCCACGGGAGCAGCGCCTTCTTAAGCAAATCTAAACTCTTATTTACCTTCTCTAGGTTCCTCCTTTAACCCTCCCGAAGAAGGGTGCAGCAAAGACGGAGGACGGGTCGTCTACCGATGGGGATGAAGAGCCGGAGCCCCAGCTACGAAGAGGGCTGGGGCCCCGACGTGATCTCAGGGGGTAAACCGAGGTGTTCCTACCTCTCTATGAACAACTGGACGATGTACACGTAACCCTTCTCATCCTGGGCCACGCCGATGCCGACGTCGGTGTAGGCTGGGTTGAACATGTTCTTCCGGTGCGCGTTGCTGGCCTTGAGGGCCGCGTAGGCTACGTACAGGCTCGCGGCCTTGGCCTGGTTCTCTCCGCCGCTCTCGAAGCTGATCCCGGCCTCGCGAACGTGCATGTTAGGCGCCCCGTACTCAGGCGGGGTGTGATCGAGGTGCCCGAGCTCGGCTATGGCCGCCGCGCGCAGCCGAGCCAGCTGGGTGAGCTCGGGATGGTAGGAGAGGGCGTTGACTCCCTCGGCCTGCCGATCGGCGTTTAGCCAATTAAACACCTGCTGTTCCTCGGAGGAAAGGCCCGATGGGGGAATAGGCTGCTCTGTGTCCTCGTCAGCGGGCTCCTCCACAGGCGCCGGTTCTGGCCGGGTGTCCTCCTCCGGTGCGGGCTGGCTGGTGGCGTACCCGTGGGCCTCAAGCCAGATCCGCCAGTAATAATCCGCGCCTGGCTCCGTCTCTGGCTCAGGTTCGGGTTCAGAGGGCACTTCTACCGGGGAGGGTGGCTCCACCGGAGAGGGCTCTTCCACCTCAGAGGGCGGCTCTTCCGCAGGGGGTGGCTCGACTACCTCAGAGGGTGACTCCTGTGCGGGCTCTGAAGGGGTACTTTCGATGTACATACCGTTCTTCTTGAGCCAGCTCTCGTATCGCTCCCAGTACCGCGCAAGGTCAAGTTCCCCGGCCAGGGCCGGCAGGGGAAGGGCCGCCAGTACTAGTTGCACCGCTAGTGTAAGGGCCAGTAGGGTAAGGGTGCTGCGACTGAATCTCAAGGTTCTCTCCGCCTCCTATGCTCAGTGTCTGTGTCCGAAGACCTACGTTATCGCCGCTTCCGCACCAGGTACAAGTTCCACCCTCAAGCCAATTATATTATGTCAAGTTCTATGTAGACAAGCCTTTACACTTTAGGTTTGGCAGTGCAGAGTAGTAAATTATGTCACCAATAGGGCTCTTTCGCACTACTATATAGTGAGCCTGAAACGAGGAGGTGAAACCATGGACTATAGGGACCGCAAGAATGATAAGTATCGGAAGAAGAGAATCGAATGCCTCAAGGTGCTGAAGGTTTACGATTTCTGTTTCAGGAACGTGCACAAAGTAGAGTGCTTCGACGTAGATATCCCCGAAGGCACCACTGAGATCCGGTGCAGGATCATCGACCTCACCTGCGAAGAGGTCCCCGCGATGCGCAGGCAGATAGGCGGCGGGCTGGCCAGGGTGGTCATCCGCAAACGTTTCCGTCTCCGTCTGGGATTCTTCGATCAATACGGGAACTCCCTCGGCACCGTAGACACGGAACAGCGCACGCTCACCGAGACCCTGGTCCTCTGCGCTCCTCCCGGCACGGAGGTTCAGTGCGAGATCACCGACTTCTCCTGCGGCGACTGCGAGATCGTCGACGGCACCGTCTGCTGCCAGGTCGACATCTGCCAGCTCATCGAAGTCAAGGCCTGGGTCAAGGTCCTCGTGCCCATCAAGGGGTTCTGCGAGCCCGTGGAGTGCCCGACGGCGTTCCCAAAGGAATTCGAGTGTCCGCCGCCGACCCTCTTCCCGCCCCAGTGTACGCCCTCGCCCCGCCCTAACCACGACAACAACGACGATAACGACGATAACAACAACAACGACTAGCACCCAGATGGCCCGTCTGACCGGCCGAGGAGGGAGGCTCGGCCCAGGCCCGGGCCTCCCGGCCGGCCAAGGCGGGGTTGAGATCCAGTGAAGGGTGAGGTGGATGCGTCCTATCGGAGTGAGGGTTCTCTTCAGGAGCAAGATGTTGCGCCTCTTGTCGCCCTCCGCCCTGCAACGAATCGCAAGGGAGGTCCAAAGGATCCCCGGAGTGAGAAGGGTTGAGGTGGCGGCGGAGGAGGGGCTGATAACGATCTCTAGGGATATGAGGGGGCCCTCGGGCCGAATATTGAGGCAGCACCTCCTTCAACTGGGGCTGACGGACGCCCGTCAGACGTGAAAGGCCTGTCCCTAGGGGCCGGTGGCCTCCGTGAGAGAAAAGACCCCCTTTGTGCATAGGATGAAGTGGTGAATCCGAGAGAACCCCTGGAGGGAACAGCGATGGAAGTTCACCTTAACGACAAGCCCCGTTGGGATTTCCCCGCCGAGGTGGTCGGGGCCCTCCACGAGGTACTGAGAGAACTCGAGATCCCCGTGCACTTCGACCGCCACGGCAGAAGGCTGCACATCTGCTCGGCGGTACACGGGAGAAGGATCCTGCTCGACCCCGGGCACGGCGGCGAGGACCGTTTCGACCGGGGCCGGGGGGGCTTCGTGGAGGCTGACGGGGTGCTGGACATCGCCCTCCTGCTCAGCTCAATGCTGGAGCGGGCCGGTGCCGAGGTGAAGCTCACCCGCGAGGAGGATATCACGCTCACCGGGCCGGAGCGGAGACGGATTGCCGCCGCATGGCGCCCGGACGTCTTTCTCTCGCTGCACACCGCCGGGCGCAAGGCCGCGGGAGTAGGAGGCCCGCGGGTCCTCTACTCCTATTCCGCGCCCTGCCGCTCGCGGCATCTAGCGAGGCGGCTGTCACTGCACCTCTCGGGTTCCTGCCGGTTGCCCGGACGGGGCACTAAGTTCGTCTGGTCTCCGGTCAAGATCCCCGGCGACCCCTACCTGGTCCTCTTAGCTACACTGGGGAGAGTCCCCGCAGTGCTGGTCGAGTTCGCCGTCCACGCCGACTCGGAGGAGGAGGACCTCCTGCTGGACCCCGACTTCCGACAGGAATGCGCCACGGGCCTCTTCAACGGGCTCGCGGACTTCTTCGGGCGGCGCCGTGCCCCTCACCGGGCCCGTGAGGTAGCGACCACGTCCGCGCCTGAGATAGAGGTGACTCCCAGCCCACCGCCCCAGACCCCAGTCCGAGGCTGGGCGGAGGACGAGGCTCTGAGCGAACAGATCCCCCTCTCCCGGATCCCAGGGCGGTTTACGGTGCCGCGAGAGCCCATCAATTTACCGCCTCCTGAGAGGTCCCGCGGCCGTTCGGGCTGAGACTGAGCGGCGGGCATGGATTGCCCGCACGGCTGGTTTGCATCCAGGTTCGGTTTAATTCATAGACCAGATAGCCTTAAGCGCAAGGCCATCTGGTCTCGAAGGGGGTTTTGTCCGCAAAATCGTGGTCGACAGCCTGGACAGTCGAGTTCACCAGGTGCCCTTAAACCCGTACTGTTCCTCTATTCTCCACTCCCTTATCTCTTCCAGAGGAGGCCTTTCGAAGCCGCACCTCTTGGAGGCATTCCATCCGAACCTGTCCCTCAACTCCACCAGGAATTCGGCGTACTTAAAGGAGGAAACAACCGGATCTGCGACGGGTACCCCCCAGATGTTCTTGCAGTTCGACGTAAAAACCGAACTGCATCGTACAGCCTAGGATGACCACTTCAGCCCCGTCCCCTTCGACCGCTTCCCTGGCCTTTTCCCTCAGCTTGGTCAGGGTCGTCGCCGCATCGGCCTGAAAATCAACAACGCGTCCTTGCAAAACAAGACAGTCACGTTCTCCTTGAACCGGGCGTTCACCTCATAGGCGATCTGTTTGATTTCCTCCGCGCTCTTGCCCGCCTCCGTGATAGACGTGGCAGTGTTCGCTACGGTTTCTTACGGATATACACGACCCTGCCCTCGACGTAGCCTCTCAGCCTCACCTTCAGCCACTCGCGTACCACTGTCCGGCTGGCCGGTATGATCAGGAGAAAGCCCGTGAGGTCCGTCAGCAGGCCGGGCGTCAATAACAGGGCACCTCCCACCAGGATGAGCAGACCGTCTATGATGTGGTTTCCGGGCACCTCGCCCTCTGAGACGGTCCTCTTGATCCTGCGGAGGACCACGAGGCCCTGGCTCCTGGCCAGGTAAGCTCCCACGACACCCGTCAAGATCACCAGCGCGACGGTCGGTCCCGCCCCGACGTAGCGTCCCATCTGAAGGAGCAGGTAGAGCTCGATGAGGGGGATGGTGACGAACAGCAGTATCAAGCGGCTGAGCACGGCTACACCTCCATTTTGATTCTACCCGGCGGGGCTACGGATAAAGCGCCCGGGACACCGGGAACTCCGTCAGCGTCGCCCCGGGGGTTCGAAGGCCCATCAGCGCCCGGAGCGAAGCCCGTCCCCCTGTTACTCAATTACACCCGCCCTGCGAAGTTCCTCTAGGGAGGGCACCCCCTCCTCCAACAGACGCCTGAGGCGAGCGCTCTGGCCACCTTTTCCGGCTCCCTCGAGGATGGCCGCCAGGAGCTCCAGGATCTCGCTGTCAACTTGCAAGGTCAGCGCTCTCCGACAGTACTGGAGCGCCTCGGCGGGCTTCCCTGTCTGCAGGTACAGCAGGGACAGGTTGAAGAGGGTATCCACGTCTGCCGGACTTCGCCGCAGGGCCCGCAGGTTGGTCTCCAGGGCGAGGTCAAAGGCGCCTTCCGCGGCGAATTCAGCCGACAGCCGGTGCAAGCCTTCGATGAGGGCGGAATTACCCTTCAGGCCAACGAGTCGCCCGCCTCGCTCGAGCGCCTCTTCGGCACCATCCCAGTCCGACCTGCCGGCCCGGAACCGGGCCAGCTGCAGGGCCTCCTTCGGCAGGAAACCGTTCCTCTCAGGCGGTGGGCTCCCAACCCGGGTTACGGTGTACCTGGCCCTTGGATTGACGTACAGGTCCAAGAGATACGCCTCGAACTCGTCGACGGCCCTCTCCCAGCCGAACGGCCGGGCGGTCTCCACACCGCCTCGAGCGATCCGGCAGTAGGCCTGCGGGTCAAGGACCAGAGACCTGAGCGCCTCGGCCATTGCGATCGGGTCGCGGTGGGTTAGTATGAGCGAGTTTACGCCGTTCCGGCCGTACTCCCTGATGCCGCCGTTGTCCGTGCTGATGACCGCGGTCCCGCAGGCCATGGCCTCCAGCGCCGGCAGGGAGAAGCTCTCGTAGTGCGAGGCACCGAGGTAGAAATCGGCCCAGCGGTAGTGAAGGGCCATCTCCTCTTCGCTACGGGCGGTCCGCACATCACGTTCGAAGTTGTAAAACCTCTCTCCCGAGGGCGAGAGCTGCAGAACCCGGGGTTTCCATCCCCACCCCCGCATCACCTGGACGGTCCGGAACACCTCTCTCAGGCCCTTGAAGAAGTGGCGGTCGTCCCCCACGACGACGATTCGGGGCTCGCACTGGCCCCTCTCCGCCCCGGCCCTCAATTCGCGGCCCCTCTGCAGTGGGTCCCAATCCTCTGGGGGTCTGAAAACCCGTAAGTTGACCCCGATGGGCCAGACGTGGGGCCGCCGGCCGGTCTTCTCCCTGACGGCCGAGGCGAGATGCTTGGATACGGCGACGATGCTCACGGGCCGCCTGTAAGCCCGGAGCATGGCCTCGAGCCTGCTCAACCCGCAGCGCTCCGCCTCGAAGAGGCTGGGATCGCCCTGCTCGAGAAGCACCTTCACCGGCGCCCGGCTCGCGAACACCGGCTCGACAACGGACCAGAACATGGCTACAGCTACGTCGACCAGGCTCAAGTGGGTGACCACCTCATTGTGATCGGCAGCCTGAATCCACTCGAGATCAGCCGGGTCCAGCCAATCAGGCGGTGCAACCGGCGCCAGGACGTGGCAACGATGACCCTTCCTGGCCAGCCCTCTCGCCAGCTCGAAGAAGACCTTGGCGCCTCCCGTCTGCCTGTTGTGGGCCGCCAGGAAGCATAGGCTCAACCGCCTTGGTGCGCTGCGAGTGAACCGCTGTGATGCCACCCCGGCCTTGCGGAGGAGCCTACGGGCCTCGTGCTTTCTCCCGCACCTCTCCTTGGCCCGGGCGTGGTTAAGCAGGCCTTCCGAGAACCCGGCCATGTTCAGGCGGGAGAAGAGGGGATCCGCCCGGGATGGGTCGTCGTCCAGCAGCGCCAGAAGCCCGTCCACGTACACTTCACGTGGTCCGGGGGAGCTGGCACGGGCAAACAGGCCCCGCACCTTTTGCCGGTGGGCCGTGCTCTCTGCCGCCGACCTCCTTCCCGCCGCTTGCCTGGCTTCTTGGGCGAAGCTTAGGATTTCACGGGCCGCCCGCAGGTGGGTGTGGTATTTCAAGACATACGCCCTGGCGCCCGAGCCGATACGCTGCGCCAGTCCGCGGTCCTCCAGGACCGAGGACACGGCGGCAGCGATGGCCCCGGGGTCGCTCTCAGGCACCAGCAACCCGGTCTCTCCGTCGACGATAATCTCCTTCAGCCCACCGACGGCCGAGGCGATGACTGGCCTGCCCAGGGCCATGGCCTCCAGGGCGGCGATGGAGGTGGCCTCC
>DFND01000019.1:0-181 GCA_002375895.1 Firmicutes bacterium UBA3576 | reverse complement strand
GGGCGGCGATGGAGGTGGCCTCCTCGACGCCCGCCACGTGCACCGAGGGTATAATAACAGCTTCCGCCAGGTTAATGAGGTCGGGGATCTCCCGGTGGCTTACGGGCCCCAGCAGCCGAACCCTGCCCCCGAGGTCGTGCTCTTTTATGAGACGCTCTATGGCCCCTCGCTCCTCGCCGTC